>DARG01000023.1 GCA_002503215.1 Candidatus Parvarchaeota archaeon UBA446 | reverse complement strand
TTTAGCATTTTTTTATGCTGTGGTAATAAAAATAAAATATTATAAATTATTTTTAAATTATAACACGAAATTATAACGTGGATTCTTATTTTTAATATTTATAATATAAAGTAAACTTCTAAATTGTATATAATGCTAATACAATTTTTAATTTAACTTCTGTAATAGATTAATTCATTTTATATTTAATATGTCCAGTAACGATTGAATGATTCCTGCATGTACAAATCCTTGTGGAAAGTTACCTGTAAAAACCTTAGCATGTACATCTACATCTTCTCCTACAAGGTTGTTTGGGCCAGTTACACTCTTAATATTATCCAATAATTTTATTGCATCGTTTTTTCTGTTCAAATGCGCATAAACGGAAGCAAGCCAAGTAGAGCAAAGAACAAAAGAATGGGTAGCTTTACCAATTGGATCAAAATTATACCTATAAACGAAACCTTTTATTAAGAGATTTTTCTCTACTTGTCTAAGTGTATTAAGAAACAAAGAATCGTTGAAAGAAATAAACCCATAAAGTGGAAAAGTTAAAACTTGGGCTTCTACTTCATTACTACCGGGATAAGTAACTATACAGCCATCTTTGACACATCTGGACAAAATCCATTGCTTTATTTCATCTTTTGCATCGGCCCAGCGATCAACTCCTCCTATTTCACTTAAAAGTTTCCCTGCACTGTCTAATGCAACCCATATCATCATCTTTGAATGTGAGTATTCCTGATCCTCTGGTTTTTCCCATATTCCCGAATCTGCTAACTGCCAGTTATCTACGAGCCAGTCAGCTATGTATTCTATTGCTTTGACATGATTTCGAATGAATTCTTTATCATTAGTTATATCGAAATATCTTCTTACAGCGTATAAGAATTCTCCCTCTATATCAAGCTGTATCTGGTTAGTTGCTCTATTCCCTATTCTTACTGGCTTTGAATTCATAAAGCCATCCAAAGAACTTATATACTTTTCGCCGTATATTTTTGTCCCATCTATCTTATATAGATTATAAAGAGGTTTTCCAGAGTAATCTATCATACTAAACAAAAATTCTAGAGCTCTCCTACCATCTATTTCTAAACCCACCTCACATAATGCTGAAGCCATTATTGAGGAATCCCTCACCCATACATACCTGTAATCCCAATTTCTCCCACCTCTTGGGTCCTCTGGCAGAGATGCTGTAGGTGCTGCTATTATACTGCCAGTAGGAGTGTATACCATACCCAATATCGTAAATACTGAAGATTTAAAAAATTGGTTAAAACTTTCTAAAGCTGTACCTTGTAAATCTACTTTTATTTTCTCTGCGTACGAACCCCAATAATCTATTGTCGACTCAAGAGCTTTAGATATATTTATCGAGACGTTGTTTGGGCTTTCTAGATTATATACTTCGCGAGAAGGGTAGTAACACAGTACGAGACTGTTTATTCCTTTAGACAGCTCCCATTTATAATCATTAGTTTTCTTAAAATTTCCATTTATTTCCAAAACTATAATGCCCTTTCCAGTTTTACTCTCAAATATAAATCTGTTTTCAGATTCTGAATAATTAAAATTGTCATTTAAAAAATTAAAAAGTGGTTTAAAGTCTACTTGTAAAATTATATCTGATTGTATGGTTCTTGCGAGTATTGCTTTTCCTTGTACAAGAAAATCTGTGATATTTGCAACACCAGATGCTGTCTTAAATGTAGTGCGAAGTATATTTGGTGCGGTGTACTTATGTTCAGAAGAAAACTCTTCTAGGGGTGACACTTTGAATATGCCCCCTTTATTCTCATCTAGTATGTAAGCTATTGAAGGGTCTGAATCAAATTTTGGAAGACATAACCATAGAATATTTCCATTCTTATCTATCAAGGAGCTAGTGAGCTGATTACTTATTAGCCCAATATCCTTAAAATCAGAAAAATTTAGATTCATATTATTTATCGGTAATTATAAAATATAAACTATTAATGATAAAAAACGAGTATATTACTATATCATTTTATGGAAATGAAATGCGCAATTATAGATAAAACTGGCAAAATAGAAGATAACAAACTTAAAATAAAGGAAGTGGAATTGCCAAAAATAAGTAATAATGAAATACTTCTGAAGATCAGTGCCTGCGGAGTATGCAGGACGGACTTACACATTATAGAAGGGGACCTTGGAAAAGATATAAAGAATGTTATACCTGGACATGAAATTGTAGGCATTGTAAAAGAGATGGGTAAGGAGGTAAAGGATGTAAGTATAGGAGAAAGGGTTGGCGTAGCTTGGTTATACCGTTCATGTGGTGTATGCGAATACTGTATAAGTGGAAGAGAAAATCTCTGTAAAAACAAAGAGTTTACCGGATTTTCCAGGAATGGAGGATACTCCGAATATGTTGTCGCTGATAGTAGGTTTATTTTTAAGATTCCTGAGGGATTTAAAGATGAAGAAGCTGCTCCTTTACTTTGTTCTGGCGCGATAGGATATAGATCATTCAAACTAACAAATCCAACGCCAGGAAGCACTATTGCTATATTTGGCTTCGGAGGATCTGCGCACTTAACCGCACAGCTAATTAAAAAACTTGGACATAAAGTAGTAGTTGTAAGCAGAAACGAAAAACACCTTCAACTTGCAAAAGATTTGGGTGCAGATTTTGTATTTTCTCCAAAATATGGAGATGTATATACTAATTTAGTAGATAAGAACATAGAAAATGCGATAGTATTCGCTCCATCACCTATTCCAATAATGAACGCATTAAAAGTGATAAAACCAGGAGGGAGGGTTGTTGTCTCGGGTATACACATAGAGGGTGATATAAATCTTGATTATGACTCACAATTGTTTCACGAAAAAATGCTGCTTTCTGTAGAATCGTACACAAGAGAAGACATGATCGAATACCTTAAATTGGCATTTAATCTAGGGATAAAGCCAGTATATAAAACTATAAACTTAGGAGATGTTAATTCTGCACTTGAAAGACTAAAGAAAAGTGAAATAAACGGTGTGGAAGTGATAAAATTTTAGTATTTAAATAATAAGTTAAACTTTATAATATGGATAAAAAAGAATGCATTGGAAAAAAGCTTGAAGATATACTGGAAACACCGATTTTAATATCAACAGATAAGAAAACAAGGATATATGGTTTGAAAAATAAAGGAAGGGACATAGAGATATCTGCTTATAGCCGGAGCGAAAGCAGAGAAGACTATTTTCACAAAGTAGAAATTGAATACTTACCTGCGTCAAAATACATTATAAATGGGAGTTGTACATGTGAATCTTTTAGATATTATGGCATGCCATGCAAACATATGCTAACCGTAAGAAACGTGTACATAAAGAACCAACAAAAACTTATAAACGGTTAAATTTGCTAAATTAATAGGGGCTGTAACGATTAGCCATCTTCTTTTTTATATCTTCATTTATTATTGTATCTATATACTTGTTGCTTAGCTTATCTTTGGATAAAATTTTAGCTAAAAAATCCTTTCCTTGTGAAATTTTATAAGATACATCTAAGTGTAAAACATAACGCGGAAGATCAGTATTATTAATAAGAACATTCAAATCATTCATTAAATTATCTCTTTTCTTTAAGAAAAGCTCATCCGAAAGGTATATTCGGGAATCTGGATAGTCATAAGGTAATAGAACCTTTACGGCTTTTTTATATAGATTTGATTTATCCTTTATGCCATCCCTGTTTACACAGTAACTTATATCATCTAGTATTTTATCACAATAAACATGAAACTGAGAGAATCCCTCAACCAACGAGTCTATCTCCTGTTCTGGTATACCTTCAGACAACAATCTGCTTTCTAATTTATTTTTAGATATCATTTCTTTATATGATTATAAGACATATAAATACTTTAAAATTTAAAAGATAGCTTCAAAAAGAGAATTAAAGTCGATATAAACAGAATAAATAATTAAAAAAAATAAAGGGGTAATACCCCCAAGATTTTTTGCTTAGAACCAATAAATTAAACCCTACTCCTTTTTATCGGATTCAGATTCATTTTTTGGTTCTTCGGTTATTGCAGCCTTGACTTTTTGCATAGTCTCATCTGAGATTTCTGCCATGTCATGGGCTTGCTTGCCGTGTTCTGCAATCTTAGGCATAAGCTCATCCATTGTTTCAGCTTCTGCTTTAAAATCGCAGTCTAGACCGGTATCCCTGCAAGAAAATTTGTAGGCCATAAAACCACATCCTTTTAAAGGTAGTAATCATTTATAAGTGTTCACAACTTTTGCCTATTGATCGGAACAGCCACAACCACAATTATTATTGCAACCGCAACTACAACCACTATTCTCTTCTTTAGCGTCTTCTGCCATGCTTATTTATGTAACCTTTCTATTTATATAACTTGTTGCTAGCGGCTTTTAGAAATGATATAAATAAAGGCGCCGGCGATTCTATCCTAGACTTAAGTTCTGGGTGAGCTTGCGTAGCAATGCCAAAACCACTACTCCATTCTACGATTTCTACAAGTTTATTATCTGTAGTCGTAGCGGTAACTTTTAGTCCTTTGCTCTCTAGTAGTTTTCTAAATTTATTGTTAAATTCATACCTATGTCTATGTCTTTCAGATACTATTTTCTTCTGGTAAGCAGAAAATGCTATGGAATTTTTATCTTTTATGACCATATCCCACGCTCCTAACCTCATTGTGCCGCCTTTTTTGTCTACTGACAACTGCGAGGGGAGTATATCTACTACATTGTACTTTGTTTTTGGATTAAATTCGGTTGAATTTGCATTAGTAAGGCCACATACATTTCTAGCGAATTCTACAGTCATTAGTTGCATACCCAAACATAAACCTAAATAGGGTACATTATGGGTTCTTGCATATTCTATGGCAGAGATCATACCTTCTATCCCCCTAGTTCCGAATCCGCCGGGTACTATGATACCATTTACTCCTTCGAGAGAAGTGCGAGATCCGTCTTTCTCTAAATTTTCGGATTCTACCCAGTCTATTTTAAGTTTTAACGATAACTTTCCTGCTGCATGCATAAGGGCCTCCTTTACGCTTACGTAAGAATCCCTTAAGTCTACGTATTTACCTACTATGGCTATTTTAACTTCTTTTCCTTCTTTTCTTACTATATTTTCAACGTTAACGTTCCAATTATCTCTCTTTTTTGCGTTCATTTTATGATTTTTATATTTTAAGAGTTTTAGAAGGGCCTTATCAAATTTCTGCTCTATAAGATAATTTGGAAGTTGATATGGCGAATCCATGTCGGGATCATTAATTATTCTGTCTGAAGCTAGACTGGTGAACATGGAAAGTTTCTTTTTTATTTCATCTTCCATTTTACCATCTGTCCTACATATTAGAAAATTAGGAGTTATGCCCATTGCCATAAGAGCTCTGAAAGCCGACTGAGTAGGTTTCGTTTTCTGTTCTCCAACGGTTTTTAATCTAGGTATATATGTAACATCAACGAATACAACCGATTCCTTCAAGGATAATTGTCTCATTGCTTCTATGAAATAACCATTTTCTAAATCGCCGACGGTACCTCCAACCTCTATTACAACAAAATCCAAAGAGTTCTTTGATGCAAATCTTATAATTTTTTCCTGAATCTCGTTTGTCAAATGAGGTATAACTTGGACATCTTGGCCTAAAAATTTACCTTTTCGCTCATCTTCGATTATTTCGCCGAATACTTTTCCACCGGTTATAGACGAATTACTTGTAATATCTTTATTAAGGAACCTTTCATAAGTACCAAAATCCATGTCTACTTCCCCTTTATCATTAAGTACAAAGACCTCTCCATGTCTATAAGGGTTCATAGTACCGCAATCATAATTTAGGTAGCCATCAAATTTTATAGGAAGCACTTTAAAATCGTACATATCAAGTATTTTCATTATAGAAGATGAAACTACTCCTTTACCTAGACCGCTCATTACGGATCCTAAAACAACTATAAATTTTGTATTCATTTAATTTAACTTTCTTGGTATTTTTATATTTTTCGTCGCCTATAAAGTACATATA
>DARG01000033.1:57183-60534 GCA_002503215.1 Candidatus Parvarchaeota archaeon UBA446 | reverse complement strand
TCAGGGCTATTTTGTAGTGGGGGTATAGACAGGAGCCAAAAAGTGGAATAAATTTTAAATAATACGTAAGAGTACTATTTTTTATGGGAAAAGATAAGATAATAGATGCAAAGGTTATTGCCGAAGAAGAACGAATTTGCCCATATTGTAAAAAGAAAACCAACATACAGATAACATATGTTAAAAAATTAGTTAAGACATTGCTTGTATCTAAATCACGGGGTATACTACCTGGAGTAATACCCAGAACAGACATAAAAGAGTTACCAAGAGAAAATATTGAATTTAAATGCAGTAATTGCCATCGAACTTGGCAAGCTAATGAGTCTGAAGATGAAAATATTAAAATAAAATATAAGATAGGTTGGATAAAGTTAGATAATGAATACTTCGGTAAAAAAGGTTGGGAGAAAATATTTTTTGCAGATGGTAAATACATCGAATATCCGAAAGATTCTGAGGAGAGAGAAAGATTTTTTGAACTTAGAGATAAACAAGAAAAAGGGAGATTATTAGAAAACTTCAACAAGAATGGCGGTAAAGAATTGTCAAATACTCAAATCCTACTTTTATTTGCAATAGTTAATCAAACGGCTCTCCGTAATTCGGAGTTTAAATGGAAGGAAAAGGACCTCGAAGAATTAATAGAAAAGAAATATGTTGAAAGAAACGGCATCTTTTCCAAGAAATACTCAGTACTGGCAAAGGGATTTGCAATATTAGATTGGATACAATTCTGCAAGAGGAAAAATATAGCATTCAAATAATGTAGGATTTCACAAAAAACAGACTAGTTTTGAAACTAGAACGTTTATTTTAAAAATTGAATAATTCCATATAAAATAGTACACCTTTTATCCTTTATTTTTAAATTCATCTAAGTACTTGTTGATTATAAATTTTGTAGTTCTACTTAGATTCACATCCGACCCTAGCGTCCAATATGTCAGATAGTGCACATCGTGATGGTTTGGTTTTGGCTCCCCACTTGCCTTTATTAGAAATACTTTGTGCAAATTTCGTATCCTTCTACCATCGTCAGGTTCATTGTATTCAAATAGGTACTTAGAACCCAAAGTGCGCAACCCAGTTTCCTCCTTTAACTCTCTTATTGCAGCCTTCTCTCTGTTTTCGCCCTTATTAGCTCCGCCACCCGGCAGTAAAAACAGTTTACGTCTGTCGGAAGCCACTAGAATGCCTTTAGGAGTCTCTACAATCGCTGTTCCCCTCCGTCTTATAATCTGGCTAGGCATTTTCTCCTTTGTTAATTTATAAGAATCGATAACTTTGGCAGTATACTCATAGTGACTAGTCGTATTTACCGTGTCCCCAAATCTTGGTCGTACCTTAGACGTGCCAGTGAATCTTTTTGAGAATTTGATATTTGACGTTTCTGTTTTGTATAATTCGTTAATGTGTTTGTGCTTAACTATGCCAAGAGTGCAGCTTTCTCCAGTAACTTTAAACGAGCCTGGATAACGTACATCATCTACTACTACATAGACCTTGGTTAAATTCTGTTTTCTTTTGCCTATTGGGAATGGTGATCCGCCCTGATTTAATGGAGTCATCCATACCAATTTTTTGGATTTACCCCAGATTCTATATCTGTATACTACACCCTGTCGTGGTTTCCATGCCAAGCCAAGGTAACTAAGTATTCCCATTATATTCTTTATTGCTTTTACTGTCTTTTATAACTTCTTAGTTAAGCTCATTCTTTTTGTTTATCTAGTGAGATTATAACTATTAAGAGGTTGGGCAGACTGGTGCAAGTTCTATTACAAACCATGTATCCGTTGTAAGCTGGGTAGTGCACCCATACTGCATAAAATACTGTGTTATATTTATGTTCGGGCCGGGTATCTCAGTAGTTGGACATGACATCTGCCCATCGTTGGGACCGATGAGACTATAGCCTGGACCATTCGTAACATAATAACCATAATATGAATAGTTAGTGCTAAGTAAACCTTTCCAATGTATAGGTGCGTTTGAAATCAAATCAGGTATATACCCACTAGGAGTGTAATTTTCAGTCGCATCGCTAGAAGTGCTGCAGAATATTGCATCAACGCATGTTGTTGTAGATGAACTAGGCTTGTTTGGATATAAGACCTCTTCGCCAAATCCGCTGTAAATATACCCGCCATATGGATACCCATCTGGCCAGAATTTATCAAAAGTCTGCGAATAGCCATAATGGCTTATTTGGATATTTGAACTCATAGTTTTATATCTGGCTTTTGCAAAAATACTAAGCTTTGGGCAATATTGAAGATTAGAGCTCCTATATGTATTTACGCCAGAGAAGAATTGACTTACCCAGGTAGAGTTTATTGGTTCCATAGGTACCTGCGAGTTTGAGTTCAAATGCGCCCCAAATGAAGATAAATCAGAATTTATTCTATTTAATGTGGAATTATTTGTGGCAACTCCAGCTATGATAAGTATAAACATTATAGTAAAAACTACCCTTAGAGCGTGTGCGGTATAGAGCTCTATGGTGTTATAGCGTCTATGTCTTATCACGTTCCCAGATATAAATGAAAGATAGGATATGGCAAGTATGGGGAGCAACACAGCGATGAATGTTAATGCTGAATTTACAATAGGTATAAAACCGGTGCCTAGAAACAGACTTATTAGCATAGCACCAATGAAAGCGCCCCATTTATTCCTCCAATTGAATATTGCAGATATTACCAAAATCAGGACAAAATCCACTAAAAAACCGAATGTTCCAAAAATCATCGGACTTTTAGAATAGTCTATTTTTAGACCCAAGCTTAAAGAGATAATCGTTGTCAATATTACACTTATTATTATAGAGCGAATTAGCCCAACTCTATCTATAAAAATCCGCTTTATCAGTTTTTTGTTAGTGACTGCCCTAAGATTATACGGTCTACCTTTTTCAGGATAGTATTTTGATGAGCCAGTGTAATTTCTTGTAGAACTTTTAGCGGCAAATTCTCTGAATACTCCTGCTTCACCTTTCTGTACCTTTTCTTTGAATTTAGCTAGGCCGATACATTCATGATATTCAGGTAATCTGTCATCGTAACAGAAATATTTTCCACAGAATTTACATTTAAAAGATAATCCATTTATCGGTTTACCACAATATTCACAATTATTAGTTTTAGTGTGTTTATTTTTCATAAACCTTAATCGTTTTTCCTTCCTTTATAACTTTTTGTCTAAAACATCTGTGGACTGTTCGGGCTAAATCAGTAATTTTTATTAGAATTATTTTTCAGCTTTGATGTACTTGTTCTGCGTGTTTCTTCTTTCTATCTTGAAAGGCTTAAAAAGGTTTCCGTTGCCTTCGTAGAACTTTGAGAAGAA
>DARG01000033.1:20997-57155 GCA_002503215.1 Candidatus Parvarchaeota archaeon UBA446 | reverse complement strand
TCCACGTATACAAGCCTTGCTCCCTGTATACCTCCTTCAAACAGCGCTATTGCTATATTGAAAAGTTGCCCGAAAACTAGTAATATAACTCCTGCAGCTATTATGAATACAGAACCACTTAATGTAGACAAAAATATTAAATTTATTACTTCTGCTAGTATTACTGATGCAAGCAATATTCCTATAAGCCTAGTGTATGAAAGTATGTGGCTTACAACCGAAGGGACTTCCAATAGTGACTGTACTCCTTCCGTTTTTAGTACAGTCGCTATCCCTATAACTATCAAGGCATAACTTATAAGAGCGCTTATGTTCGATGGGCCAATATTCTGTTTTCTAAGAACTGCCAATCCTACTATGACTATACCCCACGCAACAAGCAACCAGCCTATTCTTCCAAACATTTGTTTTATTTTTCTAAGGTACAGTTTGTTGAGTGCCCCTAATACAAAGCCGAATGAAACCATGAAAACTCCTATCCACCCAGATATCAAAAGCAATGTTCCCACGCTTTTTGTTACGCTGAATAAAGGAGTATAAGGCAGGGAAAATCCGAAGTATCCATTGAATATTATTCCTAAAGCTATTGCAATTATTGATCCAGGTATAACCGCTCTCATTATCATTTTAAGGCTGTGTTTGCTAACTATGGTTTTTACAAACTTTGCCAGTTTTCTCGGTATCTTGCTTTTCTTTGGCGGATGATCTATTCTATGAATAAGCCATATAGCAAGTACTAAAAAGAAAGCACCATAACCAGCATCCCCTACCATTAGTCCGAAGAATATCGGAAAGGCTATACCGAAAAATATTGTGGGGTCTATTTCATTGCTTTTTGGAATGGAATAAAATTTTATAAAAAATTCATATAATTTAAAAGATATTGGATTAGCCATTTGTGTAGGCGGTTCGCTCTTTGTGTCTATAGTTTCAAGTATAAACTTTCCTCTAGTTATTTCTTCAAGTTCCTCATTTATTTGTTTCAGTTTTTTCTCTTCTACCCATCCTTCTATAGTTACAGTATAATTAGTGGCTCCTATTTTTGGTATTATATTTGATTTTTTAAGCTCTATTCCCAGATATTCGTTAATCGTTTCTACGGCCCCATAATGTTCTTTTGATATCTTCTCCAATTTTTCCGTTAGTTTCGACAGCCTAGCTTTCTCTTCTTTTATTGTTTCAGTTTCTTTACTCTTTATCTCCGAAAAAGTACCTTGTAAAACTGGTATAGTTATCAGGTTTATACCGGCTTTTTTGGCTAGATTTGCAATGACCTCTCTTTTGTGTTTTTCTAAAGTTATTATAAACGCTTTCTCTAATTCTATACATGCACAGTCTATTTCCTTTTCCAGATTTTTAGCAAAAGAGTTATCCTTTCTTTTGAGTATTATAAATGATTCGACTCTGTTCCCATTCAATATCTTTAGGTCTTTCTTAAAATCACTTATATTTTCCAGTATTTCTAATGTGGACTCGGCTTTATTTATTTTTGTATTTATAGTTTCTTCCTCTTTTTTGAGTTCATTTACTTCTTCATATATTTTTATTTTATCAGCTTGATGAAATGCGTCGTTCAAATCTTTAATTTTTATACCATTTGTTTTATTTTTTATCAAACTATTTTCCAGGCTTTTAATCTTCTGAGCATATCTGTTTATCTTATCATAATCTATACTTTTATAATCTAATAACATCTTTTTGCTTTCATCTTCAAGCATTTCTATCTGTATTACCCCTAGTTCTCCCAGCATAGTAACAATGCTGTCGTAATAATCATTTGGAGCAAGTATTCTCACTTTTTTAATCTTACTTGGCAGAAACATTATAGTTCAAAAGCCTCCTTAATTACTTCGTCAAATATCTCAAGCATTTCTTCAGAATCCAATGGTTTGATTTTTTCGGCTTTCTTTTTTGCAGAATTTATTTCAGTTTCTCTTTCTTTCAATGCATCCTCTTCAATCTTTTCAAGTTCATGGTTTATCATCTCTTTTGTGTTTTTTTCAGCTTTTTCTATGATATCACCGCTTTTTTTGGTAGCGTCCTTTATAATGTTACTAGCTTTTTCTTCCGCAAGCTTTATCTTATTATCCGAACTTTCTTCAAGTTCTTTTATTCTTTGCAGCGTTTCTATAGATTCCATTTTATCCATGAAGTTTCTTGATGAATTTTATAGACACTAACCTGTCCCTTTCCATGTCATCAAGGCTTTGTTTTATATATTTTATTTTGGCTAACCACCTAGGTATTATTATATTCTCTATAGAATTGGTTCTTCTGTTAAGTTTATATATCTCATTCAGAAGTTTTCTCATAGCCGTTTCCTTCTCGGCTATCTCTATAAGCATAGATAGAAACTGGGAGTAAAGACGTTTTGCATCATATACCGGCGTAGGTATCGTAAGACTATCATTCTCCGAAAGAATATCTATATTTTTATTCATACTTATGTTAGGAATTACAAGGCCCATAACATTTCTTGCCTTAAGTACAGCGGTTTTTTCGCTTTGCTCCTGTGCTACCCTCATTATAGTTATTCTTCCACTTAAAGCGTCCGCTATCTCTATACCTTCTCTGCTTTTTTTCATCAGTCCTTTAAGATCCATTTTCATGCTCTGTACTTGTTTGGCAAGTTCAAAGAATTCAAGTATAAGCGAAGAGCGCTTCATTTTAAGCAGCTGTAAACCTCTTTTTGCTGTGCTTATTCTGCGTTTAGTATCTATCAGTTCTCTTCTTGTTACCTTTACTGTTTCCATTTTCCGTATTTTTCTATAAATTCAGGTTTTATTCTTTTCATCTCAGAAACATCTATAAGGCTCAGAAGTTCCCATCCTAAGTTAAGAGTTTCTTCAATGCTTCTGTCTTCATTGAAATCCTGTTTTATGAAGCGGTTTTCAAACTCGCTGGCAAAATGCAGATATTGCTTGTCAACAGCACTGAGCGCATCTTCTCCGACTATCTCTGTAAGGCTCCTTATCTCTTTTCCTCTAGCATATGCGGCATACATCTGATCTGATACGTTTTTGTGATCTTCTCTTGTAGAACCTTTTCCAACTCCTTGGTTCATAAGTCTTGAAAGTGATAATAATACATCAACTTCCGGGTATATCCCACTTTTATCTAGAGATCTACTCATTACAATCTGTCCTTCGGTAATGTAACCTGTTAAATCTGGGATAGGATGTGTTAT
Organism: Candidatus Parvarchaeota archaeon UBA446; assembly: GCA_002503215.1. Lineage (GTDB taxonomy): Archaea > Nanobdellota > Nanobdellia > Parvarchaeales > Parvarchaeaceae > Parvarchaeum > Parvarchaeum acidophilus. The sequence goes on along the minus strand of DARG01000033.1, from coordinate 53,968 downwards.
ATCATCACTTGGCATGGTGAGTATAGGTAACTGCGTTACTGATCCTTTCTTTCCTTTTACTTTTCCAGCTCTTTCGAATATGCTTGAAAGGTCAGTATACATGTATCCAGGATAACCTCTTCTCCCAGGTACTTCGTCTCTTGCTGCTGATATTTCACGCAAAGCCTCTGCATAATTTGTCATATCAGTAAGCACTACCATAACATGTGCGCCTTTTTCATAAGCAAGATATTCTGCAGTAGTCAACACTAACCTTGGAAGTATGACCCTCTCCATCGATGGGTCAGCCGCTAAGTTAAGGAATATGACCGATTTTTCCAATGCTCCACTGTTCTGGAATTCATTTATAAAGAAATTAGCATCTTCACTGTTTATACCGATTCCTCCAAAAACAACATAGAATCCTTCTTTTTCTGCGAGTATTTTTGCCTGTTTAACTATCTGAGCAGCAAGCTTGTTGTGTGAAAGTCCCGACCCGGAAAAAATAGGCAATTTCTGTCCTCTTACAAGTGTATTCATACAATCTATAGAGGATATTCCGGTTTGTACAAATTCTGATGGTTCTTCTCTTGCGTATGGGTTTATAGGATTACCATTAATATCTCTTTTATCTTCGCTGAAAACAGGTATTCCTCCGTCTCTCGGTCTTCCCAAACCATCAAACACTCTGCCAATCATATCCATACTAACTGGCATTTTAAATGTAGTTCCTTTGAATAAGACTTTAGTATCCTTTGTGTTCATACCGGTTGTCTCACCGAATACTTGAACTATAGTAACTTCCTCATTCGTAGCAAGTACCTGTCCACTTACCTTCTTTCCATTGTCCAGTTCTATCTCTACCTGTTCATTGTATCCTGCATTCTTTACTGCCTTTACAAACAGCAGTACATTCGTTACTTTTTCTATTGTTTTGTATTCTATCCCTTCCATTATTTTTCTCCGTTAAGTTCCTTTATTTGTTCAAGGTCTAGTTCTATTTCCTTTATCTTATCATCAATTTCATCTTCATTTGTATATCTAAGTCTGGATATTTTTTGTTTTATTGGTATTTCTTGTATTTTTTGTATGAGTACATTTCTTTTAAGTGCTTCTTCTTCAGAGTCAAATACTTGGTTTATGAGCTTAAGTATCTTGTACTGTTTGCTCATCGATGCATACGTGTCAATGTCATCGAAAGCATTCTGTTGTAGGTAATCTTCACGCAGTATCCTTGCAATATCAAGTATAAGCTTATCAGCTTCAGGAAGCGCATCATAACCAACAAGCTGCACGATTTCATTTATCTCCGCCTCTTTTTGAAGTGTAGCAAGTGCTTTGTCTCTAAGTTTTGGCCAGTCCTCAGCTATGTTTTTCTTGTACCAGCTATCAAGCTCATCCTTGTAAAGAGAGTAACTGTTAAGCCAGTTTATAGACGGAAAGTGTCTGGCGTTTGCCAATGATGCATCAAGTGCCCAAAAGACTCTTGTTACTCTAAGTGTATTCTGAGATACCGGTTCGGATATGTCTCCACCAGGCGGCGAAACCGCTCCAACTAGAGTAGTAGCTCCTATTTTACCGCTAAGAAGTTTTGCTCTTCCAGCTCTTTCATAAAATTCACCCACCCTTCTACCTAAATAAGCAGGATAACCTTCTTCACCTGGCATTTCTTCAAGTCTACCAGATAGTTCTCTAAGCGCCTCGGCCCATCTAGATGTACTGTCTGCCATAACCGCTACACTGTACCCCATGTCTCTATAATACTCCGCAAGTGTTATTCCTGTGTATATGCTTGCTTCTCTTGCGGCTACAGGCATGTTAGAAGTATTTGCTATAAGTATAGTTCTGTCCATCAACGGCTTTCCGCTCTTTGGATCCTTTAATTCCGGAAAAGTTGACAATATTTCAGTCATTTCATTTCCTCTTTCTCCGCATCCAACATAAACTATAACATCAGCATCCGACCATTTTGCAAGTTGATGCTGAATGACTGTTTTTCCTGATCCAAACGGCCCAGGTACGGCTGCGGTTCCTCCCATAGCTATCGGGAACATTGTGTCTATTACCCTCTGGCCAGTAAGTAGTGGTATATTTGGAGCAAGTTTTTCTTTAACAGGTCTTGGAGTTCTTACAGGCCATTTTGTCATAAGTTTTATTTCTTCTTTTTTGTTCTCATTTTCCAGAACGGCTATAGTATCATTTAATGTGTATTCTCCTTCTTCCGCTATGCTTTTTATAACTCCATGTTTGTTTACTGGAACAAGAATTCTGTGTTTTATAAGTGATGTTTCCTTTACCTCTCCCAGTTCTTCTCCAGCCGAAACTTCTTTTCCTACTTCCATTTTAGGTTTAAAGTGCCATTTTTTTTCTCTATCAAGTGAATCTACTTTTACACCGCTGCCTATAAAAGTGCCTTCCTTAGCAAGTATCTTATCCAGTGGTCTTTGTATACCATCAAAAATAGAACCTATAAGTCCTGGGCCCAATTCTACAGATAAAGGTTCATTGCTATCGATTGCGGTTTCTCCCACTCTTAATCCACTAGTATCTTCGTAAACCTGAACTATCGCGTTGTCTTTTTCTATTTTTACAATTTCTCCTACGAGACTTTTTTCGCCTATAAAGACTATATTGTTCATCTTTGGATTTTTTAAACCCGCGACTGTGACTACAGAACCCGAAATTCCTATTACTTTTCCTTCCATTTTATTTTAATTTGGTTATATCCACCCCCAATACTCTTTTTGCTAGACTTTCAAGAGACTCACCGTTTTCCTCCATCTCTTTTGAAGGTATAAGCAAAACGAGAGGATCCACACTTGTGTTTATAATATTACTCTCATTTTGATTTGCATATTCCTTTATGTCTTCTTCTGCTATTATAAGGTTGTATTCTTTGCCCTTTATTAATTTAATTACTTCTTCTAGTGCTTTGTTTCCAGAGGCAGGTATTACTTTATCTATCCCTGCTAATTGCAGGCCGAGCGAATCTTCCCTGTTTCCTACAAAAACTATTTTTTTAAATTCCATATCCTATATCAAGTACTTTCTTTTCCAATCCATAGTATTTCTTAAACCAATTTAACCTTATTATATCTCTCTCTATTTCTGAACTTATTATAAAAGATAAAGCGGATGCAATAGAAAGAGAATTGGCTCTGAATATTGGTAGATATTTATCATGGATTTGCCTTTTTAATTCAACTTCAAAGTTCGCTATAAGTCCATCTTCTTTGTATATCTGGTAGGCTTCCTCTAAATCATAAGGTAGGTTTTTTATAAAATCAGTAATATTCATCTTCGTCATTTCGGATAATCTATCTATGGATAAAGAGCCTCCTTTTATAAGCAAAGAAGCAGATGGTTTTTTAAGTTCAATTTCTTTTATTACTGTCATGATATTCCTTAAATCTATCAATTCTTGAAAAAATCTAAGGACGGGTCCTTCATTTCCGCTGTAAAATTTGAAGCTTTTCAATAGGTCTTCATAGTATTCTATATCCAGGGACATAGACATACCAGATACATCTTTACTTAATTCTGCTGATACGGAAAAAGGTAGCAGTACTTTACCATAAGGATATCTGGTAAGGTAATTTATAACTTCAACAATATCTTTCTGAGATATTATATTTGCATAAGCTTCTTTGTTTATCAATGAACTTGAGAATCCTACAGGAAATCCCCTATTTACAATCAGCATGTTCTCAGTAAAATCCAAATCTTTCCCTACAAGCTTAGCGGCCAATATAAGTTTTATATTCTGTATATCAATCTTTGAAAGATAACCTCTTATTATTGATTTTCCAACTGTAGGTAATAGTTTAATTACATTATCACAGTTTTTTATAAAGTGAGTGTTTACTGCGATATCAACTATATCAGGTTCTTTGAATTCATTGTAAAAAAGATCTATTTCATTTTTATAACTGGTAGAAGACAATGTTGATATAAACTCATCTTTTTTACTTTCTTTTATTCTATCGATTTCATCTCTTTTAAGCAGATCAAGGTACAATGCCTTTACATGGCCGTACGCACCAGCATATGTCGAATCCATATTATTTACCCAGTCTATCTATAACTTTCCGTGCGATTTTTTCTTCCATACTTTGTATTATCTTATTTATAGACATATCCATAGAAATTTTGCCATCCTTTGATTCTGCGTAAATTCCAAATATATTTTTATCGTATACTTTTAAATTTTTCTCTTTCCTTTCTAATTTTTTAATGTCATCTTTATTAAGATATATGTTTGCATCATTTCCTATAGATTTTTTTGCTTCTTCTATAAGTACAGAAAGTAGTTTATCATATTCTTTTGTTTTGCTGAATTTATCTTCAGCTTTATAAAGATTATTAATGCTTTCTTTAAAGGCATCGCTAATAGCCGTTTTAAGTATATTCATTCTTTCAACGTTTGTTTTTGCTCTTTCAATGTTTCTTTTTTCTTCAGATAACACGTTTAATCTTTCTGCAGCTTCTTTAACTATTTCATCTGCTTTTTTTGCAGCAGCATTAATTTCGGAGTTAGCTTTTACTTGTGCTTCCAGTACTATTCTTTTAACCTTTGTATCTGTTTCTTTCTCTATGTGTTCTGCTATTTTTTCAAGACCCATATGTTAATATGCCTCAAAGTATCTGTAATAGTAATATCAATCCCAAAACAAAACCTATTATCCAAAGTGTTTCAGGGATTACAAAGAAGAAAAGAACCTGTCCAAATTTTTCAGGTTTCTCGGCGATTATTCCCATACCCGCGGCACCTATACCTTGCTGTGCCATACCTGTACCGATTAATCCGCCAGCTATTGCTATTGCAGCTGCTATTGCATATAATGCACCGGCATCAGTTGTAATTACCATAGCATCTTTAATTTTTTTGTCTTTTTAAGCTTTGCTATAGCGTTATTATTGGCTTGCGTTTGTTTTATATGATTATAAATTCTCTTTATTTTTATTTTGTATATTAAAGACATATCAATTTATTTTTATATAAATAACAAAAAATTGTAGTTTGAATAATTCAAAATTATTATATAGAAAGGTTTAAATAGTCTTTAAAAAAGAAAGGTATTTATATTAGTTCTTTCATATGGTTTATCATAAACATATGGAAATTAATGGAATACCTGATGAAGTAATTGACTGCCTTTTCGATGCTATAGAAAAGGATAACAAATTATATGTTATCTTAAAGGATGATACTGAACAGAATGAAGGCAAGGTAGAAAGGTTCTTCGGAAAAGACGCCGAATTCTTGGATATGATGGACTTAATCCAGAAAAAAATGCTTTCGAATCTTATCGATGCAGTCAGTATATTTGATAATGAACCATTTCTTAACAGATTGGGATTTGATCAGGTAACAGAGATATTTTATGATCTTACAAAGCTTCAACAGAGTAGGAAAATGCTATTTAATTATGCCCTTCTTGGAAGAAGAGGCAGAGAAGGTCTCTTGCAGACTCTTGGGGGAGGCAGACTTACGAAAAGTGCAATATTCGTACCTTCTTCTAAAGAGAAAGAAGCAGAGAATTTCATAAAGAAATGGAACGTAGAATACATGAAAAAAAGAGTATTCGTTTTAGGAGGTTAGGAAAATGGAAGATGATAACAGGATAGAAATAAGTCTTAAAGTTGCAGAAGCACAGCAGGATGATATAGGACAAAATTCCGTAAGAATAGGTACTGCTTGGATGAAACAAATAGGTGTAAGGCCAGGAGAGTTCGTTGAAGTTGAGGGAAATAGAAAGACCGTAGCTAAAGTGGACAGAGCACACCCTGGTGATCTCGGACTTAATATAATTAGAATGGATGGTACTACAAGAAAAAATGCAAAAGCCGCTATAGGTGAAAATGTTATAGTAAGAAAGGCAGAGGTTTATGAAGCAGATTCGGTAAATCTTTCGCCTTTGTCTTCGGTTCAATTAGCGGGAGCTGAGGAATTAATTGGAAAGATGCTTCTTGATAGGGCAGTTACAAAAGGAGACATAGTTACGTTAGGCAGTGGCGGAGGAAGAACTTCATTTTCGTCATTTCTAGGAGATGATATAATGAGAAATTTCTTTGATAGCTCAATATTCCCTTCGTTTCAATTCGGTTTTTCGGAGTTTCGTTTTCTGGTTACGTCGGCTTCTCCAAAAGGATTTGTGGTTATAACAGAAAATACAGATATTACTGTATCAAAAGAACAGGCTAAGTTATCAGAAGAAGCAACCTCTACTAAGCATGTAAGTTATGAAGATGTAGGTGGCCTAAAAGACGAAGTATCAAAGATAAGAGAGATGGTCGAGATTCCATTAAAGCATCCAGAAATATTTATGCGGTTAGGTGTCACTCCTCCAAGAGGAGTGCTTCTTTATGGACCTCCTGGTGCTGGTAAGACTTTACTTGCAAGAGCAGTAGCGGATGAGAGCGATGCCCATTTCATAACAATTAACGGGCCAGAAGTAATGAGTAAATGGGTAGGAGATGCCGAGAAGAAACTTAGAGAAATATTCGACGATGCGGAAAAGAATGCACCTTCAATAATATTCATAGATGAAATAGATGCTATAGCTACAAAGAGAGAGGAAAGCATAGGTGAAGTAGAGCATAGAGTCGTTTCGCAGCTGCTTACTCTTATGGATGGTTTGAAAAGCCGTGGAAAAGTAATAGTTATAGCTGCAACGAATAGACCAAATGCTATAGATCCTGCATTAAGAAGGCCGGGAAGATTTGATAGAGAGATAATGTTCGGGGTGCCTAACGAAAAAGGAAGACAAGAAATATTGAATATACATACAAGGAATATGCCTATGGATAAGTCGGTAGACTTACCTTACATATCAAAGATAACACACGGTTTTGTAGGAGCAGACATAGAATCTCTTATAAAAGAAGCTGCAATGAATGTTATTAGAAGAAACATAAACGAGTTAAACATAAAAGAAGGTAACAACATACCAAAAGCGGTTCTTGAAAAATTAACAGTAACCATGGATGATTTTAGAGAAGCTTTAAGGTTTGTAAGGCCAAGTGCGATGCGTGAAGTTCTTGTAGAAAGACCGAGTGTAGGGTGGAATGATGTAGGTGGACTTGGAGAAGTAAAAGATCACCTTAAGGAAGCAATAGACTGGCCAATCAAACATCCGGATTCATTTAGAAAGATAGGTATAACACCTCCAAAAGGGATACTTTTATTCGGCCCACCAGGAACGGGTAAGACCCTACTTGCAAAAGCAGTTGCTCATGAAACAGAATCGAATTTCATTGCAATAAAAGGTCCTGAGATTTACAATAAATATGTAGGTGAAAGTGAGAAGAGAGTTAGGGAGATATTCGACAAAGCTAGACAGGTCTCTCCTTCAATAATCTTTATAGATGAACTTGACAGTATAGCTTCTTCTCGTTCAAATTATGAGGGAAATAACTCTGCCGAACAAGTGGTTAATCAGCTTCTTACGGAACTGGATGGAATCGAGCCGCTTAAGAATGTGATAGTTATAGGCGCAACTAACAGGATAGATAAAGTTGACTCGGCTATTCTTAGAACTGGTAGATTTGACAATATAGTATTTGTTCCGCCTCCAGATGAAGCGGGGAGGAAAGAAATACTGAAGGTTTACATAGATAAAATGCCAATCGAAGGAGATAAAGAAGAATTGATTAATTTCCTTGTAAAGAAGACTGAAGGATATGTTGGCTCGGATATAGAAAGACTTACTAAAGAAGCAGGTATGAACGCGCTTAGGAACGATATATCGGCAACTAAGGTCACTAAAGACGATTTTGAAAAGGCATTGGAGCTTGTAAGACCAAGTCTAAGTCAAGATGAAATAAAAAAGTATGAGGATATGGCCAAGAAGCTTTACACTAAAAAGGAAAAGGTGAAGGAGCTAAACTACTTCGGCTGAAATGGATCATGAAGATATATACAAGCTTATCCTGAATGACGAGCTTGGTTGGGAACATCTTATAACAACTATTATAAGAGAAGAAGAAATGGATCCGATGGATATAGATCTTGTGAAGATAGCCGACAGATTTGCGGTTTTAATCTCAAAGATAAATCAAGTGGATTTTAGATTTGGAGGTAAATTTGTTTATACTGCAGCTATACTCCTAAAAATGAAATCGGACAAAGTCATAGCAGAGATGCTAGAATTCAATAAGAAGAAGGGTCATGAAAATCAGCAAAGATATATAAAAGCAGTACCTTTTGATATAAACATTACTTCTAAGATGCCGCTTTTCAGGAGCAGAAAGATAACCTTAACGGAACTAATAAACACTATAAGGGAAGCCATGCGCTATAATAATAAAGGTAAGATAAGTTTCAATCTAAAGTTGAAAGAGATAAAAATAGAGGATCAGATAAGGCTTCTATTGGAAAAACTTGGAAAACTTTTTAGAATGAAAGAAACAGTATTATTTTCTGAACTCCTCGAAAAGAAAAATGATAGGAAAGAAATAATCTATACATTGCTACCATTGCTTTACATTTCAAACATGGACAAAATAGATTTAGCACAGAACGAGCCTTTTATGGATATATACATAAAGAGCAAAGTCAAATAAGTTAATGTTTTATTACTGCCGGTTTTAATTATAATATGACAAAGATAACTGAGTACATTGAGGCGCTTATTTTTTCATTTGGAGACGGCATAACTTTGGAAGAACTTTCCAAAAGAACAAAAGTTGATCCACTTATAGTGAAAAAAGCAGTTGCATCACTTAACAAATCATATGAGGAAAGGAAGGCCGCTTTTTATATTCTTACAGAAGGTAATCTATATCGCATGAGACTTAGAAGCGATCTCTTATTTTTAGTTAACGACACCTTAAAAACAGATATGAGTAAGGGTATACTCATGACTCTGAGTCTTATAGTTTTAAACGGTAAGATCTCTCAAGCCGAACTTGTAAAACGAAGGGGTAGTATATCCTATCAACACATAAAAGAATTGCAGTCTAGAGGACTAGTCTCTACTTCAAAAGAGAACGGTGCAAAAGTAGTAAAGGTCACTCCTTTATTCTATGATTACTTCGATGTTGACAAGCAGGAATTCAAGGACATAAAAGATACTATAAAAGAAGAAGTTACAAAGGAAGATAATACTATAGAATACAAAGGCAATTAGAATACGACTACCTTTCTGTTTATATTTACAATAGGTTTATCTTCGTCAATTTTACCAGGTGCTTCCGGCTTTTTTGTCTCATTAACTGGTTTTTCAATAGGTTTTTCAGTGGTACTCTCTGCGTCAGCGTTCTTCACCCCTTCTATAGCATCCTTTATCGCGTTTTCTATCGCTGTAAAATCACTTTCAATAAGTTTTTGTGGTTGCCATACATGATTTACGGTGTCGTCATCGTATCTAGGTATCAAATGTATTAGAGCATGAGGTGTTATGTTACCTTTTGTAAGCTCTTTTGTGTACAACATTTCAACATTATTAGGCGCAAGCGCAAGCATTATTGCATATCCTATGGCTCTGGTTAAGTTACACAGCTGTAAAAATTCATTCATAGGGACCTCATAAATATTTCCATAGTGTTTTTTTGGTATCATTATGACATGCCCCTTTGAAGCAGGGTTTATATCTAATATACCAAGCACCAATTGGTCCTCATATACCTTTTTTGCGGGTATATTTCCATTTATTATCATGCAAAAAACGCATTTTTCTTCATCCATAGTAAATTATACCAACCAAACTATTTATTCTTGAATAAAAAGCTTTTTAAGCCTATAAAACTTAATTTATGTATGAAAGCAAAAGTCGACATGAAGTTTGCCATTGAGGAGAAGAGAATGGTTGATGCGGCTCTAGGACTTATACTGTTTACTTTCGGTGTAGTCCTGATTGTAATGGGCTTAGTGTCAATAGTATCCACAGCAATTCTTAGTGGGTATTTCTATAAGACCATTACCACGCCCCCCTCACAGTATATACATCCTCTATTCGAGGTTATATTTGGCATAATAGTATTGTCCTTCGGGATGTGGGCATTAAGGACAAGGATATAAAATTACTGTATTATTTTTTTTTACTTTTATTTTTGGTGAAAAAGAAAAGTTTATATACTTTATTGTAGCTTAATATAAATTGTAGGTGATTATATGTCATTATCGTTCAGTGAAGATTATATAGCAAAGATAAGGAGAATGTTCGGCCTTAATCTTTATGAAGCAAAAGTTTGGCTTGCACTTTTATCACAGGGTAAATCCACATCTGGAAAGCTCAGCGAGATAGCCAATATACCAAAATCAAGGGCTTACGATATATTAGTTTCTTTGGAAAATGGAGGGTTTATCGTCAGAGATTTAAGTAAACCTATAAGCTATAGAGCGATTCCACCTAAAGAACTTATAGAAAAACTTGAAGAAAAAGCTAAAGACTCATTGAATCAAAAGCTTGACAAGCTGAATAAACTTAAGGAAAGTGCAGTTTTAAACGATCTACAGAGTCTTTATAATAAAGGTATAAAATATGTTGATGAAAACAAAGTTGCAAATTCATACCAAGGGTTAGACAGTATCTACTTCAGGATAAAGAAGAGCATAAATTCTGCTAAAGGAGAAGTTATAATAGTAACTACAGAAAATTCTCTTGAAAGGAAGATATCCGCTTTAGGCAGGGCACTTAAGAAAGCCAAAGCTAACAATGTTACTGTACATATCTATGCCCCTGTAAAGGACGTAAATGAGACTATATTAAATGAGATAAAGCAATTTGGAAAGCTAAATAAGACCGATATTGATATAGGCAGGTTTATTATAGTAGATGGGAATGAAATTTTCATATTCACTGAAAACGATGAAGAAACGCACCCCAGCAATGAGGTAGTACTACATATAAAAGGCAAGTATATGCCAGAGAAGATAAAGAAATTAGTCTCTTCGCATGTTGTTGGCTGAGTTTTTATAGTAGTTAGCGTTTAATATCAAAACTTTTTTTAATTAGTTGTTATGACCTACATAAAGCAAATAGAACTAGAGAATTTTAAATCCTTTGCAGGTCGTACAAAGTTATCCTTCATAAATGGTTTCAACGCGATTGCAGGAGCTAATGGATCTGGTAAAAGCAATGTAATAGACGCACTTTTATTTGTTTTTGGAGGCTCTTCAAAAAAAGAGATGAGAAGTGATGTTCTTGCCGATTTGATATTCAACGGAGGTAAGAGCGGAAGACAGGCAGATTCTGCAAAAGTCAATGTAGTTTTAGACAATTCAAAGAAAGAATTTAAGGGAATAGAAGGAGAAGAAGTATCCATAAGCAGGAAAGTGGATAAGAGTGGTAAAAGTGTTTATAGAATAGACGGAAAAGCATCTACAAAGGAAGAAGTAATAAATCTTCTAGCAATGGTAAAGTTCAGACAGGATGGTTTTAATATAATACCTCAGGGAAGAATTCTTGAAATAATAGGCTCAACGGGAGATGACAGACTTAAGATTATAAACGATATATCTGGGATAAGTATATTTGAGGACAAGAAGAGCAAGGCAATGACAGAGATGAAGAAGGCAGAAGATAACATATCTAAAATAGAAACAATATTAAACGAAAAGAAAAAGTTGATGGATCAATTAGAAAAGGAGAAAACAAGGGCAGTCGAGTTCCAGGATTTGAAATCAAAACATGCAGTTTTATTGTCTAAACAATCCCTTTTAAAAAGAAACGTAGCAAAAGATGATTTGCAAGTAATAGTTGACAAAATAAAAGCTATAGAAAAAGGTAATGAAGAATTATCATCCGAAATCGTTAGTCTAAATGAAAAGTACAAGAGGATAAATGAGGAACTGGATAATATAAATACAAAGGCTGAATCAGAGGGAGAAAAGGAGATTTCCGAAGCAGAAAAAAGAACGAAGGAATTTGATTCAGAACTAGCAAGACTTAATGCTGTTTTAAAGAATGATAATGAACAGCTTAATAATATAATTTCATCCATAGATGATTTATCAAAATCACAGAATGATCTGAGGCAACAGATAAAGGACGAAGAAGAAGAAAAGAAGAAACTCGAAGAAAGAATGCAGCAGATAAATTCAAGAAAATTCATGCTTATAGAAGCTGATTCGAAGGCTAGGGCTTATCTAAATAGTAAAGAAAACTTAGAAAAAAAGATTTATGACAATGAAAAGAAAATCTACGAATTAAAAATCGTGCTTTCAGATTACCCAAAAATAACAGAAATAGAAAACGATTTAGCAAAGTTACAAGAAAGAAAATCGGAAAGCGAGAAAAAGTTAAAAGATTTAACTATCTCTTTTTCTAATCTAAAACCTGAAATAGAAAGATTGAAATCACACTCCAAAAGAGAAGGGGATTCAGTTTATCTTCTTAGAGAACAGTTGCTTAGCCAGAGAAACATACTTTCTTCTCAAAGCAGAGTAATAGATGTAGTAAATAAACTTAAGAAAGAAGTAAATGGAGTACATGGTGCAATATCTGAACTGTTTTCTCTTAAGGATGAAAAATATAACATACCTGTAATGCGTTCAATAGGTAGAAGGAGCGACTTTATAATTGTAGAAAACGAAGAAGTTGCAAGAGACTGTATAGCTAAATTAAAGGCAGGAAAATTGGGATTTTATACTTTCGTACCGCTTACTTCAGTAAAGGCTTCTTATAATCTAGATAAAGTGGATAAAGAAGGGGTAATAGACTATATAATAAATTTGGTCAATTTCAGTGAATCCTACTCCGCTGCAATGAAGTTTATTTTTGGAGATACATTACTTGTAGAAAGCTTCGAAGTAGCTAAGAGTATGATAAACAGGTACAGGATGGTTCTTCCCGATGGAACTGTATTTGAAAAAACTGGTACTGTTTCAGGAGGTCATTTCGAGGTGCCAAACATACTTAATATAAATAGCAGGATTTCAGAGATAAATCGGGAAATAACTGAACATTCAAAGCTTAAAGAAAAGTTAGATGAGGAAATTATAGATAAGGAAGCCACATTGAATTCTATAATGTCCGACATAAAAAGCCAACAGAAATCTCTAGACGAACTAAAATTGAGTATAGACAAATTAATGAAAGAAAGATCGAAGTTTACAGGAACGGAATCTGATATATCTGAAAACATAAGAACTTTAGATAGTGAGGCATTAGAATTAAAAACAAAGCTCGCTGAATTAGAGAAAAATAAACCAGAGATATCAGATCATAAAAAAGAGATAGAATCAGCTGATAGAGAAGTAAATGAGCTACAGGTAAAGATAGCGACATCAAGTGGAAAACTTTCCGCGGTTTTGATGTCAGAGATATCAAACCTTGAAAAAAGATTCAATCAGTTAAACAAAGAAAAAGAAAAGTTCGAAGAAGACGTTGAAAAAGTAAAAGATGCAATAGATGATTCAAGAGAAAAATATGAGAAGGCCAAGAAAGAACTTTCAAGTAAATCTGATAAATTGATCGCTCTTAGAAAAAGAAGGACAGAACTTATGGGACAATTATCTTCTCTTCAGAAGGAGAAGGATGAAATATCAAGCAAATCGCAAAAAGTTGTTACAGAGCTCAATAATCTGAAAGTAAAGGAAGCAGAATTGAAGGTAAAGTTTGAAACAGCAGATACAGAATTCCAGAAGTATAAGATAGAGGACGTAAAACTCGAAGAGAATGACACTATAGAGAAAATATCAAAGGAACTGAATTCCATCGGCGCAAAGATAAATTCTTTCGGACCAATAAACGAGCTCGCTCTTAACACGTTTTTAGAGACTCAGAAGCAATATGAAGAGTTCTCTGGAAAACTTATTACGCTTAATGAGGAGAAAGAAAGAGTAATGTCCATAATAAAAGATATAGAACAGAAAAAGCTAGAGTCATTCAATAAAACACTTTCTGAAATAAACGCTCTATTCACAAAAGTTTTTAATTCTATAACTCATGGAAATGCGCGCCTTGTTCCAGAAAACCCAACAGATGTGTTCTCGGCAGGACTGGATATAGAGGTGGATCTGCCAAATAAGAAGGTAAGAAACGTGCGTGGACTTAGTGGAGGAGAACTGTCTGTTCTGGCAATTTCTCTTATAATGGCACTTTCTAGATACACCGAAGCTGTTTTTTATGTTTTAGATGAAGTAGATGCGGCTTTAGATTCAATAAATGCGGGTAATTTCTCAGGATTAGTAAATGCTTATTCAGCATCATCTCAGTTTATAGTTATATCTCACAACGAAACTACACTCATAAATGCAAATGTAATATATGGTGTGACTATGAGCAGTGAAGGACTAAGTAAGGTTGTTAGCGTAAAGATGCCAGAGCAACTAAAATAATCATTTTAAGTTAGCTATAACGGTTTCGATTTCTTCAAAATTCAGACTCTTAACCTGTTTATCCCAAAATTTTTTGATATCTTCGGAAATTTCAGATAAACTTTCTTTGCTCTGTCTTTTTGTCTTCTTATCTATGTTTATTACCGCATTTCTAATAGCATTTTTCAGCGTCATTTCTCTCCTTCTAAATGTATCCTGTAATATATTATTTTCCTTCTTTTTTATTCTTACCATAACACTGGTTACTCTGGGTTCAGGAAAGAAGGAAGTTCTTTCTACTTCCATTATCTTGTAAAATTCCATAAATAGTTTATTTATCGCAGAGAAGGACGTATGGCTTTGAATCGAACACAACTCATCAGCCATAGTTTTAGGTAATATCATAATACTGTCTGCAAAATTATAATGTGATATTTTTTCTATTATTCTATCTGCTATGTTGTACGGCGGATTTGATACTATTTTCGTGAATTCAGGATATATCATGTTTAAGGCATCGGCATTTACTATCTGGATATTTGCGTTTATTTCATATTTGTCTATTAAATATGAATAACATTTTATGTCTCTTTCTATTGCTATTACATGGCACTTTTTACTTGCTTTAGTTTCTATACTTCCAAATCCGGCCCCTATGTCTAAAATTGTATCTTCACTGACAAGGTGGGCTTCGTTTATTTCTATTTCTAAGACGTTTTCATCAACAAGAAAATTCTGTCCGCTGTCATTATCTCCCTTTATATCAAAGTCTTTTACTAATTTCGTTATAGTTTCCCTCAGGGTCACCATATCATTTTATTTTTCCGCGAGGAGGCTTTAGTCTCTCAACAAAATATTGGTTCCCGCAGTTCTTGCAATTAAAAATGTAAACTTCTTTCATCTTTTTTTCAATTTTTACCTTGTCTAATTTTAGTTCTCCACCAAAATCATTGTGCTTCTTACATTTTGGGCAGTCAAATACAAAGTGGAAGTTAGGATCACCGTTTTCTCTATATATCATTATTTTCTCGGTATTTTCATCAAATGTTATAAAAGATTTTTTTATAAAATTTATTTTATTTATATCCATGGAAAAAATAGTTTTTACTATCTTAAATATCTATTCTATAGCTATCTTGTCAAGTTCACCACTTTCTTTTATCCATATAGCCCAACAAAGTTCTATACCAGTTATCCCTAGTAAGTGTGAAATTTTCATCCCTTTTTCTATACATTCATAAGGAGTTTTTACTACCACAAAATTACTGCTAATCCATTTTGCTATTACTTTGTCTGGCATTATAGTGTCTATTCCGCACTGTATCCTCAGGTATTGAAAAGTGCTGATTCCTACGCCTTTTATTCTTCCTATACTATCTTTTTTTAGATTATGAGGATCAGCTTTTACAGCCCATTCTCTTAATCTTTTAAACTCTTGATTATTTTTTTCAGAAGATAAGAAATTACATATCTGAGACATAGCGTTCCATACTCTTTCATTTTTAAACATTTCAAGTAATTTTTTGTTTTCAATTAGGTGGAAATCACTGCATCTTTTTATCAGTCCGGTATTTACGTACTTTCTGTCGAATTCTATTACTTTAGGAACAACCACAGAAAAATAGTTTAAGCCCGTACTGTCAAGACACGCATCAAGAGTTATAAGTAGAGTACTACCGTGCCATCGTTTTCCTTCTGTGCACAGTCTGGAAAATCCGTTCGCCTGCTCCAAAATGTCCTTTCCGAAAAGCTTTAATGCATTATATTTCATACTTATGAGTAGGCTTCGTAATATTAATTACATTTTATTACATGCAATAAAAATATATTTAAAGGTGAAAAACATAAGTAGTGTATAATTTAAACGTATGAAAGTACCAAGGTCGAGGAGAAGAGGAAAGAGCAGGGTCTTTAGATTTAATGATTTTAGAGCCATAGCGGATGTCAAGCTTCCGCAATTTAAGGAGCCTATGAATGCAAGAGTTACAAAGCTAATGCATGATACTTATAGGACAGCACCTTTAATGCAGATAAAATTAGAGAACGGTAGTACTACATTTTTGCCGGCTTTTACAGGAGCTTACGAAGGTATGATAATAACTTATTTAAAGAATGAATCAACAGGTAACGGAACTATACTAAGAATAGGTGACATACCCACAGGAACAAACGTTTACAATGTAGAGATAAAAGCAGGAGACGGTGGAAAACTTATAAGAGCAGGAGGCGCAAGTGCAAAGATAATAGAGAACACCGGAACTGAAGTTGCAATATCATTGCCAAGCGGCAGAATAATAAGGCTGAAACCAGACTGCAGGGCCATAGTAGGTAGAATTGCAAATGCGGGAAGAAGAGAGAAGCCTTTCTACAAAGCAGGGAATAAATATCATTTAATAAAAGCAAGAAGCAGATACTGGCCTATGAATGCCGCAGTCGCTATGAATGCTTATGAGCATAAATTTGGAGGAAAAAGAAGAAGTACTCAGCACAAGTCAAAGAGTTCCTCTAGAAATTCGCCACCAGGTGCAAAGGTTGGAGCAATAGCACCGAAGAGGACAGGAGTTAGATAATGGAAGATTATAAGTTCAGAGGAAAGAGTATAGACGAACTCAAGCAGATGTCTAATGAGGATCTGGCTAAAATCGCAAATGCGGATTTTAGGAGGGTTATAAAGAGAGGCTTTTCGCCAGAAGAAAAACTATTCCTTTCAAATCTCAGTAAAAAAGCGGCTAAATCGAAGCCAATAAAGACCCACATGAGAGAGATGTTTATACTCCCTAATTTCGTTGGTCTAACTATTCATGTTCATAACGGAAAAGAATTCATACCCTTAGAGATAAAACCTTCTATGGTATTTCATAGACTTGGAGAATTTGCATTAAGTACTAAACAGGTAAAGCATGGTTCTCCAGGTATGAAAGCAACACGTTCAAGCGGGTTCGTTCCTATAAAGTAGATATATGGCTGAAAATAAAAATTCAAAAGATAATGAGAAAACTGCAGTTAAGGACAAAGCTGCAAGACCCATTACTAGAGTCCAGATTAAAAGAGAAGGTATGCCAATATCCCTTAAACATACCCACGAGATAATGGAAGCCGTTAAGGGAAAAGATATAACAAAGGCAGTGAATAAGTTAAACAAAGTCTTGTTAAAAGAAGACTATATCCCTTTTAAAAAATATCCAAGTAAAGGACATAAACACGGTATACCTGCTGGCTTTCCCCAAAAAGCTACTAAACAAGTGATAAATATGTTGAAGGAACTTAAGAGCAATGCAAAGAACATGGGATTCGACGATTCTAATATAATTATAAGCGGTTATTTGCTTGGTAGAGGAGGTTATCCTCGTCTTGGAAGCGGTTCTGTTTACAGACATGGAAAGAGAACAAATCTGGTTATATACTCATTCGTAGACCAAGAAAGAAAAATAGTTCAGAAAAAGACGGAAGCTCTTTCCGAGGGCAACGAGAAGAAAACCGAAGATAAAACAGTTCCAAAGGTTGAAAATAAGGAAGATAAGCAAGATATACCACCAAACGAGCCAGTCAAAGAGGAAGAAAAACCTAAGGAAAATGATAAAAGCGAGAATAACAATGATTTAAAGGCGGAGAACTGATATGCTATCAAAAAAAATAATTACCAACAAAGTAAATGAAGAATCTGCAAGAGAGTATCTCTTTAAGAAATTCAACAGATTCGGTATAAGTGATATTAAAATAGAAAAGACTCCTTTGGGTATGAAAATAATTATAAAGACTCCGAAACCAGGGGCTATAATAACAAGAGCAAATCAGATCCTTAGAGAAAGTTCAAAGGACTTGGGAGAATTTTTTAAGCAAGAATCTCCTAGAATAGAAGTAGAAAACTCCTTAGATCCAAATCTAGATCCAGCTATAATAGCAGATTCAATAGCTTTTAAAATAGCTAAATTCGGGCCTATGAAATACAAGGTAGTTATTCATAAGGCTATGGATAGCATCATGGCAGCAGGTGCAAAAGGGGTAGAGATAGAAATAGGAGGAGTAATAAAAGAGAGAGCTGCGCATTTCAAGTTTAGACCGATAGGAAGCGTAATGCCAAAGACCGGTCAAGTAGAGTTTTTTGGTGTAAGAACAGCAAAGAAACAGTTAGTTCTTAAAAGAGGTTCAATAGGCATAAAAGTAACAATAGTCGTGCCTACTGAAACAGTAGGAGGTATAAAAATAAATGGCGGAAGAGAATCTGAAGGATCTGGAGATGGAGCTCCTGAAAATGAACATAAAGAAGACGCAAGGGCTTCAACCAGCTGACGCTGGCAAATACAGACACCTCAAGAAGAAAGTTGCACAGCTTAAGAATGAGCTGAGACAGAAAGAGCTATCTTCTGTAAAGAAGAAGTAAGCCGGACTAGAAATTCGTTTACTTTAAATAAAATATTATAATTTAATTTTGTATTTATACAGCGGAAAAATTTTTTGTAAATATATTCAAAAATAAGAAACTCGATATTTATATATAACTTTCGGATTTAGAAGTACTGAATTATAGATGATTTAGTCTTATACTCATTAGCCGTTTACTAGGTCAAATAAAGTGTCAAGCTGCTGTCTTTTTGTTTCTAGCTGTGTTTTCATCTTCTTGTACTCATCTTCACTGATCTTACCAGCTACAAAGTTTCTTTCTAAATCTGCAGATTCCTTTTCTAATTCTCTGAGCTTAGTATTAAGCTTCATAGATCCCTGAGGGCCCATTGACAGGCTATTGGATACAGTGTTTGAAAGCTGTCTTTTATCAAGCTTGTTGCCATATTTTCTTGAGAGTTCACTGTACATTTCTGTCATATCTCCCTCCAGTTTCGAGTAAGAATCCTTATCCTTGAATTTGCAGTCACCCGCAAGAACCACTCTTACGTTTGCAGATTGTTCTGTAGGATCGTAAACACCTACTATCTTAGCCCAAAGGAATATCGGTACTATCTTTTTTATTTCAAAGAATATTAATGCTAAGACGAAAAATACTATCATCCCATACAGTACTAATGCGGATGGTGTAGAACTAAAATGTGTTATATTTGTATATATGTCTGTGCGGTATGATACTACTAAAAGGATAGCCAGTATTATACCAAGTATAAGGCAGGCCTTCCATGCTATGGGATATTTTGAGCCTTTTTTATTGTCTTTTGCGCTTTTCATTAGTGCCCTTATGGGTTTTGCATTCCCCCCTCGGAAAGTCTCCTCCAACTCATTATCCTCAAACTTAGAAAGTTCGTTTAATAGGATCTTATAGTCCATATCCGTCATATACTCGGAGACTTGGTTCCTGAGCACCTGTGGGTCGTCACTTTTTATGTATAAATCGTAGAAAACATGTTTCTTTTCGAGCTCAGTGGTTTCGAATTCCTTTTCGTAATTTTTTATACTGAATCCTAACATAAAAATATATGATTTCGTTTAAATAAATAGGTGTGCTGTCTCATTTTATCGCTGTTAATTAGCTTGTTGATAAAATCTCCAAAGGGAGTTATTCATAATAAATTAATCTCTTTTTATGCTATTTTGCGAGCGTTTCCTCTTATAATCTATAGTACAAAATCAGACGTGATGCTTAAAGGCGAATATTGTCTTGTATACTTAATTTTATTGCTTATATTTGGGATTCTGTGGTTAATTAGCTTTTCATCAAGCGTTTCATTATTGTACATATAACCACTTTAAAGGAGTTATTTATATATAAATCTTTCTGTATAATAAAAATTTAGGTTCCTATTATGATTTAAGTATTTTATGTGTCTACCGAGCTTTTTACTCAAATTATTTATTTGCGCTTATTTTATAATAATAGATGGATATAGGTAGTATAGGTTTTATAATAATATCTTTAATGCTTATAGCCACAGCTTTGCTGATGGTATCCACGAAGAACATGATACACTCACTTCTTTACATGTTCATGTTCGTTATCTCAGTTACGGCAATGATACTCTACCTTAATGCGGTTTTCCTAGGGATAGCCGAGCTAATAATATACAACGGTGGGATAGTTCTTTTGCTTGCTATAGGTATTAGTTCAATGCCAGAAGGTAAGGTAAATCTCCTTAACCGAAAGATTGCATATGTTCTACCCGTTATTTTTTTAGGAGTGACATCGTTCTTACTTCTTAAGATGCCTAGTGGTTCATACAATTCCGCTCTAAATTACTCTAATTTAGGAGTTTATTTCTTCCAGAATTATGGTGGCCTTCTGATAGTGCTGGCTTTCACCGCTATAGCTAGTGCATTTTCTACTATATACATAATAAGTAAAGGAGATAAATTATGATACCAGAGTCATATTTTCTGCTGTTGACGACTATACTTTTTGCAATAGGTTTATATGGGATAATTTCAAGAAGAGAAGGCATCTCAATAATAATATCTTCAGAGATAATAGTAAATGCGGCGTTGATAAACTTTATTTCAGCAGCCAATTTTTATTCAAATCTTAACGGGGTTAGTTACGCGCTTATAACACTAATAATGGTTGTTTTTGAAACCGTAGTATTTATAGCACTCATGGTTGTTTTCTCTAGAAGAACAGGTTCACTTTCAATATCAAAGTTAGGGAGGTATAAAGGTTAGTATGCTTTATTTAATAGTAATACCGATGCTAATTTCTGCGATATTAATCGCAGTGCTAAGGGAGAGAAGGTTATTAAGTTGGGCCATTGCAGTCGCAGGAGCAGTTGTATCATTTATTGTATCAGCTTTACTGTTTTCTTCTTATTTCAATAAAAATATTATTGAAAGTTATACATGGTTCTCCATCTCCAGTCTAAATTTTTCCCTTTCTTTTATTGGTAACAACCTAACGCTCTTCATGGCTTTACTTGTCTCATTTATATCAGTGATGGTTTTATTGTTTGCAGGATTCTACATGCGTAAGGAGAGACAGTCTAGGTTCTATGCAGAAATGTCTTTTTTCATTTTTTCAATGCTTGGGCTCGTAATCTCAAATAGCCTTTTGCTTTTCTTTATATTTTGGGAATTCGTAGGAATAACTTCCTATCTCCTTATAGGATTCTGGTACGATAGGGAAGGACCTGCCGTTTCAAGCAAGAAAGCGCTTTTAATAACAAGGGTAGGAGATCTGTCTTTTTTAGCAGCCATTGTAATACTTTTCTCTTCTTTTCATACTTTTTCTATATCCAATATATTAAGTTCGTTATCCTCAGTTCCGCATTATGTTATAATATTGTCTGGTTCACTTCTAGTTATAGCCGCTTTCTCTAAGGCTGCGCAATTCCCTTTTTATACTTGGCTCATAGACGCAATGGAAGGCCCTACACCCGTAAGTTCGCTTCTTCATTCTGCAACAATGGTCGCAGCTGGTGCTTATCTTCTTATAAGACTGCTTCCACTAATATCGGCAGCAGGTATCGAAGAGTTTATAGTAATAATAGCATTTATAACGGCAGTTGCATCAGCAATGCTAGGATTAAAGGAAAGGCATTTCAAGAAAATTCTTGCCTATTCTACAATAGAGAGTTTAGCATTCATGTTTATGGCAATAGGCACATTAAATGCGGGTGGAGCAGTATTCTATCTGTTTACTCATGCAATATTCAAGTCAATGCTTTTCTTCATAAGCGGAGTACTTGCAATACTTCTAGGTACATATGATATATATGAGCTAAAGAATAAGGGAACTAGAAATAGTTGGGTAATGATACCTGCTATAATAGGTTTTGCTTCTATATCGGCAATACCTCCTTTTATGAGCTTCTTTGCACATTCTGCACTTACATATAATTTTAATATCTATGAAGACTTGACATTTGTTTTTGTTTCTTTCTTAACAGCACTTTTCTCTTTCAGAGCTTTATTTGTAATATTTGGAAAGAAAGCAAAAAAACCACTTAAGAAGGAATTCAATACAGTCTTTCCAATAATAACTCTTGCAGTTCTATCTACAATAGGAGGAGCGTTTCTCTATTTCTTTGATGATATAATAAAGATTTCGCATGCCTTTGATTATTTCTCATTTATATCTCTTGCAGCAGCATTGATTGGAGTCTTTGTAGCGTATGAAATTTTCTATAAAGATAGAGCAAAGGTTTCTTCAGAACACTTTTATAATATTGCAAATAAACTGGAAAATTACAGGTATGAAAAGTTTGTTATAGCTTTGGGTAACTGCATGCAGTTTATAGGAAATGGAATAGCTAAGTTTGATAAGATGCTGGCAAATTCGGCATCAGTAGCGGCGGAATCTGCTTTTGTATTATCATCTAAAACAAGAGAGATAGAGAATGGAGATGCATTTAGATATATAACGGCTGTAGTAATTGGACTTATAGCATTTATAATAATAGCGGTGATATTTGTATGATAAATTTCATTTTTCTTTTAATAGTGCCTTTGATTGGAATAATACTCACACTGTTATTTAAAAATCAAAGTAAAAATCTATCTGCAGAAGTAATAGCATTTGGTACTATGGTTGCGACGGCTATATTATTTGCGGCCGGTTTAATTTTTGGTTTTGCTTCGTTCGGTGTAAGTATAACTCCTGCCGTGGATTTTTCATTTTCTCTTGCATCAAATTTTATAACCTTGCCTTTTCTTCTTTTAGCTACAGTGCTTCCAATTCCTATACTATTGTTTGCAAAGAATGAGATAAAAGAAAACAAATTTCTGTTCTATCTTTTATATTTAATTATATATCTTTCAGTTATAGGCGTATTTATTTCCTCTAATCTTATAGTCTTCTTTTTATTCTGGGAGCTAGCAGTTCTGGCACTGTTCTTTATAGTAAGTTTTTGGGGCGATCTTAAAAGAGCTAGAAAGGCCGGCATGAAATTCCTTGTTTTTACGCAGTTCGGCAGCCTTACTCTGCTTGCAGTTTTTATACTACTTTTTGTATACACCGGAAGCTTCAATCTTCAAACGATAGAATCGAGTATGTCGGCCGTTCCTTCATATATAGAATACACATCATTTTTCCTTTTACTGATTACAGTAATGATAAAAATGCCGATATTCCCGCTTCATGAATGGCTTCCAGATTCCTATTACTCTTCACCTACATCTGGTACGATGCTTTTGTCAGGAGTGCTTTCTAAACTTGGAGGTTTTGCTTTTATTCTATTTGGATTCGGTCTGTTTAGGAATGTGCTTATAAATCTAAGGATACCTCTGATTGCATTAGGAGTATTTACTGCAGTATACATAGCATTTACGGCTTCCGGACAAAAAGACCTTAAGATGCTTCTTTCTTATTCAAGTATGTTTTACATGGCATTAGTATTCATAGGAGTATCATCTGGAATCTCTACAGCAGTAATAGGGTCCGTTATACTTATGGTAAGCCACGGTTTCATAATAACACTTTTATTTGGTATATCTTATATGTTGTTTAAGAGGACAGGTACTTATGAAACCAGTAAGATGTCGGGTCTGATGTCAAGGATGCCAATATTAGCATTTTTCTTTATGTTAGGTATATTTGCAAGCTTAGGTGTCCCAGGGCTTTCAAATTTCCCAGGAGAATTATTAATATTCATAGGGAGTTATGCAGTGGCAGGAATATCTCTTATAGCTATATTTGGTATAATGTTGTCTACGAATTATTATCTTAGAGTCCTGAAAGAATCACTTTTCGGTCAATTGCAAAATAAGCTGGCAATGGTAAAAGATATGGATAAGTTGGAGATAGCTGTGCTTTCATTCCTATCTTTTTTTATAGTTTTAATAGGTCTTTTCCCGTCTATTCTTATAAATGTTTTAGGAGGACTTTGATATGGAATACTTCAATGCTCAATACGTTTTGTTTGTAGGGATCCTTCTAATCATATTAATTGATTTTATAAGGCAAAGTTTAAACGCAAAAAGAAAAGTTTTCATGCATTATATAACGGCTGCTATACTTACTATGTCTCTAATTTCGACTATACTATACGGCAACATGAACATACACCTATTCTCAGAGACACAGTATTCCCAGTTCATAACAGGTTTCATGCTTTTCATCTCTCTATTAGTCTATCTATTTATATTATCGGAGAAGAAGGAACACAGCGTAGTTCTAGATATAGCTTACTTGTCAGCTGTTTTGGGTGCTACCTTGGTTGTAATCTCCAGTAATTTTATATCGCTGTTTCTTTCAATAGAACTACTTTCAATCGCGTCATACGCTTTAGTATACATGAATAAATCTAATAATGCACTAGAAGGAGCTGTAAAATACCTTTCTACGGGCATAGTCTCGATGGTAATACTTATTTTCGGTATCTCATTAATATACGCAGGGGCAGGAACGTTATCATTTTCATCACTTCATTCAATTTCATATCTCCCATTCATAGTAGGAGTCTCTATAGTAGTTGCAGGACTGGGTTTTAAATCTACTCTAGTTCCATTTCATATGTGGGCGCCAGATACATACGAATCTTCAAAAAGTTCAGTTACTGCATTTATATCTTCGGTCTCAAAGGCGGCAGGTCTTATAGCTTTGATAAGAGTGTTTTTCTTTGCCCTTCCCGTATCTTCAAGTTTCGTGACAGCGTTGTTTATATCTATAGCGTTAGTAACAATCTTTTTAAGCGCTTTCTTGGCTTCGGTACAAGATAGAATAAAAAGACTTTTGGCTTATTCTAGTATTTCACAGGCAGGTTTTGCATTCATAAGTTTAGCAGTTCTTACAACAAGAGGAGTAAATGCAGCAGTTTTCTATATATTCGCATTTGCTATTGCCGATGCAATAGTATTTCTTGCATATGATATATTCGAAGAGAAGAAGATACTGTACAAAAAAGACGAAGTGAAGATGTATGGTGCTTCAAAAATAGCTTCTATAACTTTTTTTATAGGCATGCTTTCTTTAGCGGGTTTTCCACCGACAATAGGTTTCTTCGGTAAACTACTTATATTTTATGCGCTTTTTAGCAGCGGGTATATACCTATAGTAATCCTTCTTTTCTTTTCGTTGTTGGTATCCACATTCTATTACTTTAATGTCTTAGCAGGAATGCGCATAACGAAAGGCATATTCAAGAAAAATACAAAACAAGTAATACACAAAGAGCAAAGATTCAAGGAGGCTATCCTTATAGTACTTACGCTTGCTTTGTTTGCAGGAGTAATTTTTGCATGATGCTAATTAAATCAATATAAAAAGTGCATGCATATTCTGTTTATGGATATAGACAAACTTCCTTTTCGGTTTAAAAAAGGATACAGAGCAACGTTTTTTGAAGATTATGCCGTTATAGGAGATGTGCATTTGGGGTTCGAAGAAGAGATGAACAGTAGAGGTTATAATGTGTGGGAGAAAACCGATGAAATACTTAGGTCTATATTATCATTAAAGGTCAAAAAACTTATAATGTTAGGAGATTTACGAGCAAACTATATAGCTATACGGCCAAAAGAAGGGGGCCACCTTATAAAATTCTTTTCCAAATTATCTGATTCATTTGATGAAATCATAATAACCAAAGGGAATCATGATGGTGGTTTAGAGAAAATAGTTTCAAGATTTAATAATATACAGCTAATTAGTGAGTTCATACATAAAAATGTAGGTTTCATGCATGGACATGCTCTTCCATCAATGAAACTTATAAAAGAGGCAGATATTCTGTGCATAAGCCATCTGCATCCCTTTGTTTTAATACGAGACTCCAATGGTGTATACTATCGAAAAGATTGTTTTTTCTTTCTTAGGATAAGCCTACCCAAAAAAACTTATCCTGCCTCAAAAGTCTCTGATTGTATAATAGTTCCCAAATTCAATCCATATATAGGCGGTTCAGAAGAGTTCGAACCAAAAGGAATATTAAAATATGCCAAAATAGAGTCAAAAATGACGACAGATTTGGAGATTTTCTAGATAAGAACTATTATAAATTCCAACCATCATACTTAATAGTATGAGCTCCGAAGAATTTTGGTTTTTTATAATAGGCATAATCGCTCTTATTTTACTTCTAGTAATGAGTCCAATATTCCCAGATTTCTTTTACCTGTTTCTTCTAATTTTCATTATAATAATTGCGGTTATATTTTTCATAGCATTTGTAAAAAAATATAGTCAGTTTGAGAGGGGTATAATATTCAGACTAGGTAAATTTAATAGAGTTGCAGGCCCGGGCTGGGCAATCGTAATGCCTTTTTTTGAGCAAGAGTATAAGAAAGTAGATGTAAGAGTAAAAATGTTAGACATAAGTTCACAGGATATATTTACAAACGATGATCTTAAACTGTCTTTAGATGGTACTATATATTACCAAATAATAGACCCGGAAAAGGCAACGCTGCAGATAGATAATTATGGCCAAGGTTTATCAAATTTGGTACAGTCCGCCATAAGAAATGCAATAGCATCACTTAGCATGAGACAGGTATTCAGCAATCTAGACAAGCTAAATGATATATTGGAAGACGCCATAAGGCATATGACATGGAAATGGGGCATCGATGTTCCATCAGTACAGATAAGGAGCGTTTCCCCTTCAAATGAAGTTATACAAGCTATGCAGCAGCCAGAAATAGCTGCGAATCTTCTTCAGGCTCAAAGATTCAAGGCAGAAGCACAGAAGATAGTTATAGAGGCTATAGGTGAAGGAGGAAAATCCCTTGACGATAAATCTATAATGTATCTGTATCTTCAGGCACTAAAACAGCTTGGCGAATCTAGCTCTTCTAAGATAATCTTGCCAATGCAGTTCATGCAAAATAGCGGCAGTATGCTTGGAGGTATAGCTGGCCTTTCTACCGCAGCATTAGCTTCTCTCGGCGGACAAGAAAATGTACAGAATGTTGTTGACAAGATAAAAGAGAAAATATCGCAGTCTAATAATTAAATATCAATGTCTAATATCCTGTAAAGATCTTTCATGGTCTCTATAATATAATCAGGTTCAAATATTTTCTTTCTTCCCTTTTTTACGTTATATTTATCAAAAAGTACTGCCATCATCCCTGCTTTCTTTGCGTTGTCTATGTCAATTTCTGGCATGTCTCCAACGAAAATAATTTCTGAAGGCTTAAGTTCTAGCATAGACGCGGTTTTTACAAATGCTTCTACTTCCTCTTTACTTTCGGCTATGTTGACTTTTGCTATTACGGTTATATCAAAGTGATGTATAAACTCTATGTTACTGATAGTTTTAGTCTTACTACCCGGATACAGTCCTTCTCCAGTAAGTAGTCCTATCTTAAGCCCAGCTTTTTTTAATTTTTTTATTGTTTCATCTGCTTCATCAGTAAATTCCAGTCTTCTTAAAAAATACTCTTCAAATATATTGGAGTATTTCTCTATATGTTTCTGTTC
The DNA here is from genome assembly GCA_002503215.1 of Candidatus Parvarchaeota archaeon UBA446. Classification (GTDB taxonomy): domain Archaea; phylum Nanobdellota; class Nanobdellia; order Parvarchaeales; family Parvarchaeaceae; genus Parvarchaeum; species Parvarchaeum acidophilus. The sequence goes on along the minus strand of DARG01000033.1, from coordinate 26,432 downwards.
AAGTTCCACACTGGAAACTCTGGCAAATATCTCATAAAATAATTGTATGTTTCTTTTGTCATAAGGTATGGTTTTGAACTCCTTATTGGTTTTATCAATGAATTCTCTAAATAATTGATAGTTTATCTGTTTAAAATCTTTTTTTATCTCTTCAAATACAGCATCATCTGCATTCTTTACAGTGTTATGTATATCTATAAGAGTGTTGTCAAGATCAAATATCACTCCCTTTATCTCCTTTTTCATAATACAAAAAAGCCTCCGACGGGTGCTGGCCCCGCGACCTTCTGCTTACAAGGCAGACGCTCTGCCGCTGAGCTACGGAGGCTTATTAAAAGCGCTAGACATCCTATTAAATTTTGATACGTTTATATATTTTTAGGTTTAGTCTACTATATTGTAATGGAAGAGTATGAGGTTATAGAGCACGTTAAAAAAGATGAAAATGCATCAAATAATATATTTTTGATAGTTGCCATTAATTATATAATACCAACATATGTAAAATTCGAGAGCGAGCAAGATTTTAAAGCAGGAGAAAAGGTCAGCATAGATAATAATGCGGTTTTCTATAAAAACTCAAAAGTTGGAGAGGTTAAGATATTTAAAAGTGCAGCGGATATAGAGGTAGATACTAATTACGATATAAAGTACACTGGCGGTTACTCAGTTGACGGAAAAAAGGTATACCTTGATAAAAATTTTCCTAAATTCATAGATGTAGACGGAAAGAAAATCGATACAATCGAAAGTATAGCAAAGCATCACGAAATGTCAGAAAAATGGATGATAGACGATGCTTACGAATATGCGTATGCGCATGAGGTGGCTACAAAAATAGAAAGAGAGTATGTAGAATCTATTGGAGTTAATTGGGATGCATATTGCAAGGAGGTTAACAAGAATTTGCATGCTGTTTACAATACTAAAGCAGATGATACTCCTTCAGATCTAGACCTTTCACCTTACTTTTATTCAAAGGATGAAAAGGCTTTGAAAGAAATACGGGAAACTAAGGAATGAGGTCATTATTAAATGGAAGAAAAATTTGTTGATATCCATGCTCATCTTTGCGACAGGGAATTCGATTCAAATAGAGATTTACTTGCAGATAGATTAAGAAGGGAGTACACAGTTTTAAATGCCGGCGAGAATTCACGGCAGAATTCGGACATACTAAAGCTTTCTGAAAAATATCCATTCATCCTTCCATGTATAGGGCTCCATCCAAATCAAATAGCAACTATGGAGTATAATCTCGTTGAAAAAGAGCTAGCATACTTATCAGATAATATCGGTAAGACTTTTGCCGTGTCTGAGATAGGTTTGGATTTCAAGGGAAAAGACTTATACCAAGAAGAACAGGAGAAGGAAGTTTTTTATAAGATATTAGAAATAGCCAATAAAAACAATAAGGTGTGCATAATTCATAGTCGTAAGGCCATCGATGATGTTCTAGAGGCTCTTTCAAGTTTTAGTATAAAAGCAGTAATACATAATTTTGAAGGAAATTTAAGACAGCTTGAAAATGCACAAGACATCGGCGTAAATATTAGTATATCGACAGGTTTTATGCGTTTCAAGAAAGACAATGTAATAAAGAAGGTGGATATAGATAGAATTTTTACAGAAACGGATTCTCCCGTTTTAAGTCCTGATAACGCAATAAATACTCCTTTAAATTTACCTAAGCTTATAAAATATATCGCAGATATTAAGAATATTAGTATGGAAAAATTAAAATCATCAGTATATTCAAATTTTATGAAGGTGTTTTATGATTGATTTAACTTTTCTTGGAACTTCTTCGGCCTTTCCCACTGCTAAAAGGAACCACCCTTCGGTATACTTAAGTATAGAAGGTACTCGCATGTTGCTTGACTGCGGAGAAGGCACGCAACGTCAGATAAGAAAGGCAGGATTAAGTCCTTCCATAGATTATATATTTATAACCCACTGGCATGGAGACCATTCTCTCGGGGTGGGAGGTATGATACAGAGCCTTAATATGATGAAAAGTAATAAATTACTTTACATTTTTGGACCAAGTGGTACAAAAGAGAGTGTGGAAAATATAATAAAATCATATAAATTCTATAACAATGTAAATGTTAAGAAGGTGCCTATAAATGCCGTAAAAGAAAGGTTATTGATAAACAACGAAAAATATTCTGTTTCGGCAATAAACGTCAAGCATTCCGTAAAATGTCTCGCATACAAAGTAAGTGAGCACGACAGTAGGAATATTCTTGTAGACAAACTTTCAAAAATGAATATAAAACCTGGAGAATTTCTTAAAGACTTAAAAAATGGTAAGGACGTTTTATATAATGGGAAAAAACTGAAATATAAGGATTTTACTTACATTAAAAAAGGTAAATCTATTGCTTATGTAACCGATTTAAGATTTGAAAATACAATTCTGCCATTTGTAAAAGGAGTAGATACATTAATAATAGAAAGTACCTTCGCAGCTGATTTTAAAAGGTCATACGATTTTTTTCATCTTAATATAAATGAAGCTATGAAAATTGCAAAAGATTCCGGGGCAAAAAACGTTTACTTTGTACATACGAGCCAGAGATACGATAATACAGATTTAATGCAAAAAGATGCACAGAACGTGTTTTCAAAGCTGAAATGTAAATTTAATTACTATTTTCCGGATGATTTGGATAAAATATCGCTCTAATATTGAAATATAGAAATGTATTTAAATGTCTCATTCTATATTAAGAAAATATGAATTCGATTACAGTAAGTGTTATAGGGCCATATAGATCGGGAAAATCTACTCTCGTGAATAAGCTTCAGCAGAGAAAAGGAGCAGAAGAAGATGTGTCTTTCTTTTTCTTTAAATATGGAGGTAAGAACGTAACTTTATTGGATACTCCCGGGGACATGGATAATCCTTCGGTTTTGGCATCGGTATTGACTATATCCGACGCAATAATTTTTTGCGTTTCAGTCGAGAACGGTTTAAATCCCCAGACAGGAGAGCAGATAATAATGGCTGATACAGCAGGTATTAAGCAAGGTATAATCTGTATAACAAAAGCGGATATATCAACAGCCGAAGAAGTAGAAAAATTGAAAAATAATATATCAGCTATAATAAAAAACACAAATCTAAAAGATTTTGAGATAATAACTGTGGATATAAACAACGAACAAAGCATAGCAGATATAAGATCCAAGGTGTCTTCTCTCCATTATGAGCAAGAAAAAATAAATAAGCCCTTTAAGATATTGATAGACAATGCCTTTGAATCCAAGGGAATGTCAGTTGCAGTAGGTACAATGCCTACTGGAAAGATAGGGGTCCATTCTGAAGGTATGATCTCTCCTGAACCATTTACGAAAGAAATATCCATAAATTCAATACAGATAAATCAAGAGGACGTAAATTCTGCGGAGGCAGGCGATAGAGTCGGCGTTGCGATAAAAGGAGTTTGGCCTTGGGATCTTCCACGAGGTGTAGAGATAAGACAAAAAGGGAGTTATAAAGACATGAAAGAAGGAGAAATATCTGTAGACGTAATCCCTCTTTACAAGCAGGAGATAAAAGATGATATAAAGCTTAATCTTATCTGTAACTGGCAAAATTCTGTTATAACACTGAGTAACGTAAAATACGAAAACAAAAAAATGAATGCTCATTTCATTGCTGAAAAAAATATATGTTTTGACGATAACGACCGCATGCTACTTATAAATAAGGATCTTCCTATAAGGTTTCTTAGAGTTGTAGGAAAACCAGTCATAAGCTAAATTTTTATAATATAAGTAACTATTGATTTTATGCCAGAGTCATATAAAAAAGATGTTATACGAGTGGATTATAGGACGGGTAAGAAGATACTTTTTTCTAGTGTAAGAAACAATAAACCAGATGATTTTTATCATATTTCTGGAGATAATTGGGAGTCAGATATATCCAAGTGTCCATTTGAGTATGGAAAGGAGGCTTTAAACAAGACTATAAAATTGGTAGGCGGAGACGAACATTCTTGGAAGCTTAAAGTTATAGAGAATAAATTTCCAATGCTTTCACCAGAATTCGATTTTATACCTTTGGAAGGATTACTCGAAGAGAAGCCTGCTTTCGGTTACTGTGAAGTAATATTTGAAACTCCAATACATAATCTAAGATTTTCACAGCTTGGAAAAGAGGAATACTTAAGGTGGTTAGACACCATTATTGAAAGAGAAAATGAGCTATATTCGAGGGATAGAATAAAATACGTCTATGTATTTAAGAACGAAGGCCCGAGAAGTGGCGCCAGTCTTTCACATACACACAGCCAAATAATTTCTTTTGAGGAAGTTCCAGAAACGATAAAAGACGAGCAAAAAAAGATCAGCGAATTTATCGATTCAAACCACGCATGCCTGTATGAACAAATTCTTAATTATGAAAAAGAAAGAGTTTTAGTAGAAAATAATACTTTCATAGCGTTTGCTCCATTTGGATCTAAGATGAGTTCGGAATCCTTAATTATGCCAAAGAGGCATGTTAATTATGTGGGTTTGCTTTCATCCGAGGAAAAATCAGATTTTGTAGACATACTATCAAAAATTATAAAAACAAACGAGGCTTTATTTGGAAAGATTTCATATAATATACTGTTCCATGAAGTTAAAGACGATGAGAACTTTCATTTTCATGTTGAGATATGCCCCAGAGTTATAACATTCGCTGCAATAGAATTCGCAGGGTTTAATACAAATCAAGTATTTCCAGAGTTTTATGCAAAGCTTTTTAGAGAAAAAAGCTAAGTTTATTGTTTATAACACTATTTTTTCATAATAGTCTTTTTCAATATTCTGCGAAAGAATAGACTCTTAGCGAACTTATAACCAAGATATATGTATTTGAGTCTTTTTAGAAAATATTTGTTATTAAAATAAAAAATGAACAAATTCCTTATTATAATAAAATGGTATAATTAAACAAATATCCATTTGTTTTGATTATTAATTTTTTTGCTTTGTTGTATCATTATTGTAAATTTTACGTATGTTTTCATAGATAAGATTCCTTAATTCTGAAGGATAATTATCGATAGCTTTTTTAAATTCTTCTATGTTCTCTTCTTTTAAATTTATAGACAACCAAGAGTTAATGGCACCGAAATCAACAGCAGTATACAGTGAGTTTTTTAAAAGTACACCGACTACTTTTGAATTCTTGCTTTTTATTTGGTCGTTTATAGCATCAGTTAAGTGCATTTCATTGTTTGCGCCAGGTTTTACATTTTTTATGCTATCCATGCTTTTTTCATTAAATATATACATTCCACCAGACATCACTTCATATCTATCTTTTACTCCAAATCTTTTTTCTATAACATCATCATTTGGTTTTTCTATTGCATCTGTAGTATCTAGCAATATTTTGTCTAGGTAATTTAATTTATTGCCTTTTACAACTC
>DARG01000033.1:494-20899 GCA_002503215.1 Candidatus Parvarchaeota archaeon UBA446 | reverse complement strand
AATGTAATGTAAGATTTTCCTCTTAGTTCATCTTCAGCCATTGCCAATGCAGCTGCTGGCCCCTTTGGTTTTTTCAAATATTTATCTTCTTCCTGATAAATTAGTTTTATTCTTACTTCTTTATCTTTATCTCTTAATTGCCTTTCTAAATCCTTTAAATATTCATTCTGAAACCTAAATGAATAATCGTTATCTTCATCTTTTCTTGTCACGACTATTATATCCTTTATACCGTTGTTATAGCAATTCATTATGTGGTGGTATATTAAAGGTTTGTCTCTATAAGGAACCATTGTCTTTGGGATAAAGTTGGTAAATGGGCGAAGACGACTTCCATTTCCAGCCGCTAATATCACGGCCGTTTTAATCTCCGTGTATCCCATGTTAAATAATCTATATTGAAATAAACTTATATTAATATCTTTATAGTACTAAAATCTATTTTATAGTATTAGTCATAGAGTGTATAGACTAATGTTTTTTAATTTCAATTGTTTATTTTATATCAACCAAGTAGTATATTCTCAGTTATAAGTGCCGGAAGTTCTTTTACTTTATCTTCTTCAAAATCAGTTTCTCTCATTAATAATTCCTTTAGTATTTTTTCAGCATCGCCTTTTTCTATCTCTTTGTCAGTTAAAGCTTTTGATATTTCTCTATACCTTACCGAATCTATCATAGGGAAGTTTTCATATTTACTTATATATTTTTTCATTTCTTCTAGATAATTTTTACTCGTTTCGATTTTTATTATGCTTTTCCAAAGGGTAGTCTCTTTTTCCGCTGTTTCTTTGCTGTCAGACGCGTGTACAAGATTTATACCTTTAGTAGTACCATATCTACCTCTTATAGAAAGTGGGTCGGCTTTCTCACACATCGTCTTGCCAAGAAGATTTCTTACTTTCTCAGTTATATTATCACCAGCGGCTATTATAACTGCTAACTCCGTATAGCTCATAAAATTTATAAGATTATCATAGAAAAATTTTCCTTTATGCTCACCATAATGTTTTTCGGCAAGAAAATCTTTATCAGGTTTAATTATTTCAAAAAATTTTATTTCTGGATTTAATTCAAGTATGCTTTTAAGAGCCCTTGCTCCAGAGTATCTTCGTACCATTCCATCAGGTTTTAGTAATATCAACATTTCTTCCATATTACTTTTTGTGGATAATTCAATATAAACCTTTGCAGGTTTTTTAATTTAAGATATATTTAATTTACTTATTAATAGTAAAATATTAATATGTAAATAGATTATTTTATGGATGGTAAAAGGTAAAATACTGGCAGATTCTAAACTAGAACAATTAATTGATAATGGTTATTTGACGTTATCTCCTAAGTTAGAGGATTATCAGATAAGACCTGCGTCTATAGATCTAAGATTAGGAAAAATTTATGATTCTTCTGGAAAGGAGATTCCCTATGATCTTGAAGGATTATATCATTTAGAGCCAAAACATCATTATTATATGGATACTCTCGAGAGCGTAAGTACAAATATTAAAAGTAATATAAATTTCTATGTGATACCCAGAAGTTCTTTTGGTCGTTCACTTGTAAACATATCACCAGTAGAAGGCTATCTAAAAATATCTTCAAATTTTGCTTCTAACAAACTTCTTTGTTCGATAGAACCTGGAAATTTAGCTGTTGATATAAGAAAAGGAGACAGGATAATACAACTAGTTGGTGTAAAAGGTAATGATAACAATAATAAACGATATACTTTTCATATAGGAGATATATTGGTTCCAAAAATTGATTTGAAAGTTACTCCCACAGATGGTATAAAAGATAATGAACTCTTTTACAAATATTATGAACAAAATATAAAGATCTGTAGAGATACATATATAAAATGTATCTCAAAAGAGAAGGTAGATTACTCTGGTAATAATATGGCTGCTATAGCTACCTGTTACAGTATAGGATCATTAGGTCTAGTAAATAAGAGAAAAAATCTTAGTTATGTAGATCCCGGTTATTCCGGTAATCTTTTTGCTTTGATCATGGGAGAGGATTCTGAGTGCATACTGAAAGTAGGTGATAATGTCTTAGATTTAAAAGAATACAAAATATACGGAAAAGTAAAAAGAGGTTATAAAGACAGCTCTATTAAATCTCATTATTTGTAAAATGTAGCTGCTTTTTTATACATAATTTCATTTATTTTTTAAAAACATTAACATAGCCGGAAAATAAATTTTTATATTAGTTGACTTCCTATCTACTTTCTATGAGATCTCCAATTTGTGCGTTTTTAGGTCATGTTGATGCAGGAAAGACAAGTATAATGGACGCTATAAGAAATACAATGACTGCATACAAAGAAAGCGGAGGCCTTACCCAGAATATAGGAGTTACGGAAGTTCCTACCGAGCGAATAAAAGATATTTCTGACGACTTGCTTAAAAAATTTAATATAGACATAAAAGTTCCAAGTATACTTTTTATAGACTCCCCAGGTCATGAAGCATTCGTTACGTTAAGAAAGAGAGGGGCATCCATAGCAGACATAGCAATACTTACTGTAGATGTAACAGAGGGTATACAGAATCAGACAATAGAATCAATAGAGATACTAAAATCATATAAGACTCCTTTCTTAGTAGCATTAACAAAGATTGATACAATAAGAGGGTTTTTTAATATCAAAGACTCGTCTTTTATAGAATTTATATCAAAACAGCCAGAAAATTATAAACAGTTTCTGGATGAAAAGATATACAAACTAATAACAGATTTTTCTATCTACGGATTTCAGGCAGAAAGGTATGACAGAGTAAAAGATTTTACCAAAGAAGTGGCAATAGTACCTCTAGCATCTCCAAATGGCATAGGCATAAAAGATCTAATAGTTATGCTAATAGGGCTCAGTCAAAGGTACATTGAGTTGACAAATTCCGATAAGAACAGCGCGGCCATCCTAGAAGAAAAAAATGTAAAAGGACTAGGAAAAGTATATGATGCAATAGTATACTCAGGAAAGTTGAAGGTGGGAGATACAGTAATAACTACTACTGTAGAAGGTCCTTCTGAGAATAAAGTAAAAGGTATAATGCGCCTTATACCTCTTGAAGAAAGCAGAGAGAACTTTGGAAAGTATGAAAGTCTGCAAGAAATCGAAGCAACCACCCCTATAAGGTTGATTCTACAGGAGCCGAATGCAATGATAGGCACATCTATAAATGTTTTTTCAAATGAGCAGGAGAAGGCAGACTTAATAAACCAAGTTAAAGATGCCATTGGTTCTACGGGCGATGAAAGCAAAGGCGTAGTAGTATGTGCAGATTCTTTGGGAAGTATAGATGCAATAAGAAAAATAGCGCAGGCACAAGGGATTGCTGTAGGTAAGACAAAAATAGGAGAGCCCTCTAAGATAGATATAACAACAGCAAGTGTAAATGGTGGGGCAATACTTTGTTTTAACGTACCAGTATCTAAACAGACTGAATCCATATCCAACGACTATTCCGTAAAAATTATAAGTTCAAATTCAATTTACACTCTATTTGAAACATACATAAATTTCCAACAGGAATTGAAAAATATGGGCTTGGAAAATAGGAAGAAAACATTAAGGCTTCCATCTAAATTTTTGTTCTTAAAAGGAAATATATTCCGTAGGTCTGGACCATGTGTATTCGGGGCGGAAATTCTCTTGGGTGAAATACGTCAAAATTATCCAATCATAAATGCAAAAGGTCAGAGAATAGGAAGGATATTAGATATACAGTCTGACAAAACTAAATTATCAAATGCCATAAAAGGAGATAGGGTAGCTATAAGCATAGATGATGCTGTCTATGGCAGGAACATACTAGAAGACGATTTATTATACACAGACATAGAGCTACCAGACATAATAAAGTTTTACGATTTAACTGAAGATTTAACAGAAGATTATTTAGAGGCTTTATCTGAGATAAGAAAGATAAAAAAGCTCTAAGGCCAGGTTTTTATAGCTTTTTCATATAAATCTAAGCTATCACAAGGCAGCCATTTACCAGAGTAGATAAACCCATCAACTACTTTTTTTTCTGCAACTTTTTCAAATGTATTTGAGATATTAGAATTTCCAGCAGGAATAAAATTAAGAAAAGAAGGACTTAATACATACACTCCTGCGTTTACAAGGTGGGAAACTTGTTCGGTCTTTGGTTTTTCTATGAACTTTACTATTTTGTTTCCTTCCAGTTCAACTACGCCAAATTGAGAAACGTTATCTCTTGAAACAAGAGCTATAGTCGCCAATGGTTTATTTTTTTTGTGGAATTCATAAATCTTATTCAGATCAAAATCAAATAGGTTGTCTCCATTCAAAACAATAAAATCATCATGTAATAGATTCTGTTCTTTTTTTATTGCTCCACCTGTTCCCATCGGACTGGTTTCTTCGGAATATCTTATTTTAACTCCAAATTTACTTCCATCCCCAAAGTACTCTCTTATCCTGCTGCCTAAATAACCTACAGAGATTATTATATCAAGAAAATCAGCTCTCTTAAGCTGGTCTACAATATACTCTAGAATAGGTCTTCCATTAACTGGCATCATCGGTTTTGGTATTTCATATGTAAGCGGTCTTAATCTTGTACCTGATCCTCCTGCAAGTATAAATGCCATTTTATTTTTTGTAGGCTCAAAATGACTATTTATAATTTTTTCTATAGCTATAGACCTGTTAGGTATATTAATTCCATCGATGGTGTTATCTATTCTTTCCAAAGTTTTTTTATTAATAGTAATAGTTATTCTATCTTTCATACTATTTCATATAAAATATTACTTTATAAATCTATCTTGTAAGTATAGTTTCAATGGCTTCATCAAAGTTTTTCATAAATTCTTTTTCATCATATCTCTTTGAGTTTTTTGCGCCATTTACTAATTTTGCGTAAAATTTAGAATTAGTTATTCTAATTAAAGCATTTGAAATACTTCTTTCGTTTGCGTCCACAAGTAATCCATTTTTTCCATTTTTTATAAACTCCTTTGGCCCACCTTCATTTACGGATATTACTGGTTTTCCGTATGCAAGAGATTCCAATGGAGTTAATCCAGTATCCTCGTTTATTGCTAGGAATATAGTAGCATAACATCTACTGTAAAGGTCATCAAGTTCTTTTTCTGACAAGTTTTTCTTTATTATTATACTGTTATTCTCCATAGATTTTATCTTCGAAAAATATTTCTCGTCTTCTGCAAATCCTGCAATAACAAGTTTAAAACCTAATTTTGCTAGTCCAGATAAATTAAAGGATTTTACTGCCAGATCCTGCCTTTTGTACTTTATAAATCTACTTGGATAAAATATTATTTTTTCAGTTTTATAATGGGTTTTTTTAATATTAGAGTAATCTACATGTGGGCCAATATCAAATATTTTTTTATCCGGTAAAAGACCATAGTTTATTATCCTGTTCTTTACTTCTTTACTTAGCACTACAGCAGAGTCTATGTTTTTCCAAGAGGTCTTTTCAAAAGCCTTGTATATTGGTATTGCCACTGGCAAAATAATTTTATTTTTTAGTCCTTCTTTTTTATAATAATCATACATATTATGGGCAACTCTTAATGGAGTATGGCACAGCGCCACAGTCTTTTTATGCTTATTTCTTATTGTTATAAATTCTGCTATACCAGCTGTTGATACAATAAAAATATCATATTCTTCTAGACCTTTTATTTTTGTAGATAATAATTTTAAAAATAGCCCTAGTCCCTTACCTATAAATCCTTTACTATTTAGTTTTCCAATAACATTTATATTATACTTATTAAACTCTTCAAATGTGCTTTTTTTATTGTAAAAGAAAGTATAAACATCACATTCATACAAAGGGTTTTCAAGGATCCGAAGGATAGTTCTTTCAACACCGCCTTTGCTTTTTATCCAAGGTACAAAAAGGGCTATTTTTATTTTTTTATTCATAAGTATATCTAATATTTAATACTTAAAAGATAATTATTAATATTTATGTCAGCAAAAAAAGCACAATATTCTACCGAGTATGTGATAATTATAGCGATAGGTATAGGATTGATAGCATCATTTCTATTCTATGCAGTGTTTTTCTATGGGTCATTTGCTTCTACTTCATCTGCAAATGATATAACAAATGTTGCAAGTTCAATAGCAAAGCAGGCTAATTACGTTTCTGCACAAGGAGTCGGTTCAATTCAGACATTTCCAATAACAATACCTCTGCTTGAACCACAGTATTCCTTCTTCTGTGGAGATATAATAAAACTACAGACTACGACTGAGTTAGGAGTTGCTAGTCCTGCAGGGAACGTATCGGGTATGTTGCCACTTACTGGCGGAACTTATGTGGCTTTTGTAAAAGAAGATTATAATCAAACATTCATCGGTCTGAAATTTGCAGTCTCTTTAATAATTCAATCGGACACAATATCTGCTTCTTCAAGCAGCGAAACTCTTAATTATAATTTGAAATTTTATAATTATTCTCTAGATCCAATACCAACACCAGTAACATTTAATTTAAGTGTATTTACAACAGATGGAGTATACGTAGCAAGTTTATTAGGTTCTACATCTTCTTCTTCTCCAAATAAGATATCAGGAACTTTATCATTGCCTCTCTCTAATTTAAATCTATATGTTGTAGAAGTAACTCCCTCATCTTCTGGAGATTATGCCTCCGCATGTGTAAGCGTAAATTAATTTTTATTGTAAAAATGCTCAGCTAAAATAACACAAGCAAGTGTATTTTATCTGTATTCCCCAATTTTTATGAGTTATCTTATTAAAATAGAAAGCTTTATATACTAATTGTGTTCTTAGTATATAAATCTTATGAAAGTAGTTACTAGTAAACATAATGCGAAATGTCCTTCCTGCGGCAGTGAGTCTGTGACATATGACAAGTCAACTGGCGAATTAGTGTGTCAGAACTGTGGATATGTAATAGAAGGCGACGCTATAGATTACGGAAGAGAATGGCGTTCTTTTGAAGATGAAAGAGATGAGGGTAAAGGAAGAATGGGCTCCCCTCTTAGTTACGCTAAATATGATAAGGGAACTAGTACAGTCATAGGAAAGGCAAGCGAATCTATAAAGCTTTCAAATGCCAATAGAAGAACTTTTTATAAGCTTAGAAAATGGCAGCCAAGAATATCTACAGCTTATGAGAGAAATCTTAAATTTGCTCTTACAGAATTGAGACGCGCCAGTAATCGTCTGCACGTTTCAAATATAATACAGGAAGAAGCAGCCAAAATGTACAGAGAAGCAATAACTCGAAGACTTGTTAGAGGTAGGTCTATGGAGAGCGTTATAGCCGGTGCACTTTACGCAGCAGCAAGAAAACACAACAGACCTATAACATTGGATGAGATATCAGATACTTTTGAGGTAGAAAGAAAAGAAGTAGGAAAGGCATACAGGCTCCTATGTAGAGAATTGGGAATAAAAATACTGCCTACTTCACCAAGCGATTACATATATAAATTTGCTTCGGAACTTAAGGTATCTAACAAAACTGTTTCCGACGCCGTAAAACTTTTAAAAGAAGCAGAGGATAAAGGTTTGACAAGTGGAAAAGGGCCAATGGGAATAGCGGCAGCAGTCCTTTATGTTTCTACGCTTATAAACAAGGAGAAAAAGACTCAGAGAGATGCAGCAAAGGCTGCAGGTATAACAGAAGTAACTATAAGAAACAGATACAAAGAACTTTATCAAGTATTGAATCTTAAGGAAAGATTTAAGATAGACGATTAAAATCTTTCTTTTATTTTTTATGGAGCTTTTTAAAGAAGGCAGTATTAGGTTCTATGCAGAAAACCAGCAGCTTAAAAGTGCACATGTGTTCTATAATCCAAACAGAGAGTTTGATAGATCGTTAAACGTTCTTTTTATTAAGTCTAAATCAAAGGCAATGCTATCCGGATTGGAAATGTTTTCTGGCAGTGGTATACGCGGTATGAGATTATGTTCCGAAACAGGCATGTTCAAATCATTTATATTCAATGATATTAAGACCTCGAATATAATCTCAAAAAATATTTCCTTAAACAAGTCATTGTTAAACTGTGATTCCATAAGCGTATCCGCAGAAAATTCAAAGTACTATAAAGCACACAATATATATGATTACATAGATATAGATCCATTTGGGTCTCCCGCCCCTTACTTAAATACAGCGTTTGAACTTTTGGGTAAGGATAGCATTTTAGCCATAAGCGCAACAGATACTGCAGCACTCTTAGGAAGCGCACAGAGGGCATGTATGCGTAAATATATGGCGCGTTCACTCAAAACTTCGTATAGTAACGAATTGGGTATAAGGATACTAATAAAATATGTGTCTGAAATAGCAGAAAGCCATAGTCTGCACATAAAACCACTGATTTTTGACTTTAATGGGAATTTTATAAGAACATATTTCGATTTTTCATCTAGAACTAAGGGCAAAGTAGGTTACGCATATCAATGTATAAAATGTCCTTCTCGTACTATAGAGCCTAAGGATAAATGCGATTTTTGTGGTTCAAAGATGACAAAGATAGGGCCGTTATGGCTTGGCAAGATTTATGATGTAAATACCGTTAAAAAAATGTTGAATTATCTCGATAAGAACGAAAAAAAGTTTAATCAGAATACAGATGCTCTAAAAGAGTATCTTTCCGCATTGTATAAAGAAATGAATGTTTTCTCATATTACACGACAAGCGAAATCGCTTCATTCTTTAAGAGACCAGAAGAGAAAATAAATAAATTCAAAAACAGAACAGTGCTATCTTCAAAGGGATTCAAAACTAATCTAAGTTTTAAAGAGCTAGCTTCAAATTTAGGTTATTAATCTAATTTTATCTCTCTATTCATTGCCTGTCCTGGTAGTCCTCTTCTAAATCTTATTACTACCTTCCCTCTATTCCCATGAGGTTTTACTACGACTCCTTTTATGGATGTCTTTGAGAATGCTATTTCAACCCTTTTTCCAATGTACTTTCCCGCTTCTTCTCTATTACTTACTTTTTCTATAGAAGCTATAGCCTGATTCATTTTCTGTGTTTTTCTTCCTCTTTTATACGATACTATTTTTGCCATATTAATCAACCTTCTGCATGTATTTATCCTTTATCTCTTTATCTGTCTGCTTTAATAAATCTTTGTCTATTATGGGTTTTGCTTCTCCTTTATTTTCCCTTAATTTGTCTATTATTTTGGTTATTTTTTCTATAACTTCCTTGGCTTCTTTAAGCTTTTTATCGAATTCGGCGCCTGTTATCTCTTTGACTTCTCCATGGTCTATCTTTTTAAACCATTTTACTATTTCATCGACCTTTTCAACGTCTTCATGTGTAAGCACTTTTTCTTTTTCAACAGCTATCTCTTCAAGTTCTTTAGCGACCTGTTTTGGTACTGGTGGAAGGTAACCATACTCCATCAAAAGTGCCTGTCCCGAAGCAACTACGGCATTGTATACATCTAAGCTCAATTTAGTGCTTAGAACGTTTTCCGCAAGCATGATTAATCCTTCTGCGCTTTCAATGTTGTTGTTTATAGACTCTTTTGTGGGTATTATATTTCCAGTTTTGTACAACATTTGTATAGGAACGAAAAATCCCGTATCATAAACAGCTACTCCATCTCTAAGCAGTGTTAATATAACTGGATTAGGTTTTATTATAGATCCCCAAAATTCAGACAGAGGATAAGCTTGAGCATGTATTCTGTCAGAAAAATCTCTTGCTATCTCGGCCATTTTTGAGAACAGCCTCTCACGCAATTGTTCAAGTGTAAATTTCTGTATATCAGTATCATCCACTATAAAGGCTACGTCTATGTCAGATGTGCTCGTTATGCCTGTTTTTGTTTTAGAACTTCCAAATATTACTATGGATTTTATGTATCTTCTAAATAAGCTAAGTACCCTCAGAAAATAGGCTCTTATGGCATTTGCATCCTTTGAAGGTAATACTTTCTCTAATATATCAAATGACAAACCTGCTAACTGTCCAGGAGGCTCAACAGAAGCGGCATTCTCTCCTTCTCCTATTTCTAGACCTATAAAAGAACCCATATAGTCTACTCTTTCATTTAATTCATCAATCTTCGCAGATAAGGCGTCAATTGTCGAAAAAAGCTTATTCAGCGTGGCTTCTATAGGGTTTATATTTTCAGTTTGATGCATATTTACCTCCGTTATGTTCAATTATGAACATTATTATTTATAAGTCTTTGTGAACTTGACTTAAAGTATATTATTCGTTTATTATTTCTATGATAATATTTAAATCAGCAATATCTAATAAGATTTATGAATATAACGGAAGTTAAAAGGCTTGCAAAAGAATTAGAGTCTCCCAAAAAGGGCGTAAATGAAATAAATGGTTATATCTCCGAATTAGAAGCCATAGGCTCAAGTGCAGAAGCACATTATAATGGACAAATAGACTTAAGATACAAATCTTCAGAAGAATTAGTGGACCCAGGTTTTGTGGGAAATCCTGCAGGCTATCACTTTACAAAGGATATATCTAAAAGGTACCATTTTCAACCAGAATATTTCTCTGTAATGCAAATGTTTGCCACCATAGGTTATAGGCCGATTAGGATAGCAGAATCAGTAGATCCTTCAGCTCTATCAAGCCTTATGAATATGGTGTTAGAGAAAAAGAAGAACTTGGAAGACAGAGTTATGCAGCTTCTGGGTAGTATAAATACCGTTCTAAAATCTCTTATAGCAATGATATATGAGCTGAAAGAACTTGACAGAAATATCTATTTTTATGATGAATTAAAAGATACTAATAAAGAGAAGGCAGAGGCAGCAGAACTGGCTCTTAAAAGGGTTTTTTTAGATACAGTCGATTCAAGAAAGGGTGGGGCAAGTCTTTCTGCTCTTTCTCGTTCTCCTACACAAGGCCAGGGTGGCCCTGGATTTATAGATATAATGTCGGTTTTTTATCAGGTAAAGAGCTTAAAAGAGGTTTCGCAGATTGATAGAAATGAGCAGTATAAAAACATACTTAAAAACAGATACATAGAATATGAGAAATGGAAAGAGATAAACGGCAATGATCTAAAAAGCAGGAAGAGTATTCTTTTGCAGTATCTGAAAAGCCAAATGGGCTCCTTTAATCTTTATGTTGATTGGTGTTCCACATATCTTTCTCTTCTTTCAAAAATGGGATTTAATACGGCCACGAACGCGCAACAATATATGACTGGTGCATCAAAACCTGATACCTTCGAAAACGAATCATTTTCAGTAACTTCCGTGGGTTTTAAACAAGTATATTCCGGAGAGTATGACGTGGAATACACCAAACTATTCAAGAACAAAGGTCCGGAAATACCAATAAATGTGGAACCTAAGAGTCTCGGCGGAAGTCTGCTTTCTAGAGGTTATGAAGAAAATAAGAGGTCTTACATATACAATCGAATCAAAAAGTATGGTCCTATGGTTTATTCACTTATTAAACTTAAGATGGATTTTAAAGAAAAGCCCAGTAAGGAACCTATACAACCCCCATATGAAGGAACTTTGTACTTTAATATATCTCCGTATAGTTTTACACCGGAAGAGTTCTTTCTATATCAAAAAGCGAATCTGGTAAAGATACAAAAAACAGTTTTTGCCGCTGTAGACCAGACAGTATTTAGGTCGCTTAATGTAATAAAAGCAGACCTTGATAAGTATGTTGCAGAAGCCGAGAAAGAAGAAGCGGAAAAAAATAAACCAAAGAAGCAACAGAAAGAATACGCAATTTTTGATATATATCGTTCTTTCAAGGAAGATTTTACGGGTATATCAAAGACATTTTCAGAATTTTCTAATTCTACAGAAAAGCATAAGCAAACTCTAAGTGAAGACGAAGCAGAGATATATACTATGCTACTGAATTCAAAGCATTTTTCACGCTCAACTATAAAGTCAGCTTTAGAGTTAGGTTTGTTTGTGGCAAATAAAGATTCTGCGTATATATACGATGAGTCAAAGAAGAGAGTTGGTCTTCTAAATTGGAAGCCGCCTTTTTCGGTTAACTGATTATGAACAAAAAAGGACAGATGCCTATTACCGAGATAATTGCGATAATACTAGCTATAATAGTATTATTTGCCGGGATTGTGATAGCTTTAATATTCTCTGGAGCAGCTACGACTATAGGGAAAGATATAACAAATGTTTTCTCATTCAGCTGGCTTTTTGGTAAGGGGTTATGAAAAATAAAGGAGTTGTAAGCGGTGTTTTTCTTTATATAATACTCATAATAATCGGTATATTCCTTATTATAATATTTCTCGAGCTTTTCACACCTTATAAATTTACCAGTCTTTTTAAGGATTTTGTAGCAAAATCAGTAAGTACAAATATAACAGGGTATACTTAATATGAACAATAAAGGAGTCGAGAGTTACATACTTTTGATAATAATAACACTGATAATTCTAATAATAGTGATAGTTTTCTATTTGTTTCTATTTTCGCCCTCTTTACTTCATAAATTAATACCTTCAGTTCCAAACATATAACATGGAAGCTGTGTGGTATTATATCATTGCGATTATACTTGGCATAACTCTGGTACTAGTCTATATCTTTTTTGTGGGCCCTTCCGCATTATCAAAGGACATTTCTAGCTTTTTTTCAGGTATACTTTCACCAATAACTAATTCGTTTAAAAGTGTCTCTTAAGATTTTTATACTGTCATCTGTTAATAGGGATTATGATTACTTATAGCGAATTCCTTAGAATAAGAAGACAGGAACAGGAGGACAGCAGGACCATTACTAAACTTACAGATGAAATGCTGGAGGAGATGAAAGAGTATATTGCCATAAATAAAAACTCATTGGATGAAGCCAAAAAACTAGGCGATGAGCACAGGATAGATGAGATAAATACACAAATAAAGAATGCAATTTCTACGCTGGAACAGATACTAAACGCAAGGATGTTAAAGATAGCTTCTTTAGCCATACTTAACGTGGACAGTGAACAGGCTAAGATGAACATGTTATCCAAAGAGAGAATACTTTTTGATAATTTTCTACGTTTGTCAAAGGAGCATAAATCTTCAATAATAAATGAGATAAAATCAATTGAGCCCAAAAAGCTGCAAAAAGTGGAATCAGATGACAATGACAGGGAAAAAGTAGTTATAAAAGTCATTTCAGACATACCAAAATTCGTTTGGAGAAACGATAAATCTTATGGCCCATTTACTTTTCCGAATATAATAGAAATAGATAAAGACGTTGCCGATATTCTAATAAAGAGCGGAAAAGCAGAGAGTGCTTAAATGACATTTTTTACGAAAAAAATAGACGACAGAGAATATCAGAAAAATATATTTGAGACCTGTAAATCAGGTAATACTTTAGTAGTGCTTCCTACAGGGTTAGGTAAGACAATCATAAGTGCTATGCTTGCAGATTATCGGCTGGAGAAATATCCAAATTCAAAGGTCCTTTTTTTGGCTCCAACAAAACCGCTTATAAACCAGCATATGAAGACCTTCTCTAATATTATGGATATTAAGATAGGCACGGCAAGTGGCTCAGTATCTAGCAAAAAAAGATCCGAGATGTATCTGGAAAATCAATTGATATTTGCTACTCCTCAAACAATTGAAAACGACATAAAAAATGAGGTTATAGACTTCTCATCTTTTAGTCTGCTTATCGTCGACGAGGCACATCACACCGTTGGCAATTACTCTTATGTTAAGATTGCAAAGGATTACACAACTGGAAGTGCACATCCTCTTATACTTGGTTTAACGGCCTCTCCTGCATCCGAAAGAGAGAAAATAAGAACAATATGTAATAACCTGGGAATAACGAACGTAGAGATAAGATCAGAAGAGGATCCAGATGTTTCTCCTTATATAGAGAAAAAAGAAGTGGAAGTGATTACAGTCAATATGCCATTGGAGATAGCAGATCTTTCAATTAAAGTAAAAGAAATGATAAACAGCGCTATACTAGAACTGCAAAGTTCAGGTTTGCTTAAAAACGTACAGCAGAGCAGGATAAATCGGGTGACTATACTGCTTTTACAGAAAAGCTTACAAAAACAGATGTTCAGCGGCAGGCGTTCGTTCTACTTGATAAGAGGTATAATCCTAACATCAAAGCTAATGAAATTATATCATGCATATGGGCTTGTCAGTACTCAGAGCCTTTCCGCTTTTTTTAATTTTTTAGTAAAAATAGAAAAAGGTAAAGCAAAAACGGATAAAGAATTAGTATCGGATCCAAAATTTCTTCAAATCAAAGAGAAAACTGAGGATTTACTAAAAAAGGGTATAGAACATCCAAAATTAGAGCAACTCGTACAACTTCTTAAAAATAACTTTTCAGAAGATAAGAAGGCAATAATATTCGCGCAATATAGAGACACAGTCGACGCAATATACTCGAGGATAAGTTCCATGGAAAATATAAGACCAGTAAGGTTTATAGGACAAGGAAAGGGAGGTTTGTCACAAAAAGAGCAGGTAAATATAATAAGTGATTTCGAGTCTGGCGTATACAATGTATTAGTTTCTACAAGTGTTAGTGAAGAAGGTATGTCAATAAGAGGGGTTGATATCGCAGTATTTTATGAGACAATACCAAGTGCAATAAGAAACATACAAAGAAGAGGCAGAGTTGGAAGGTTTGCAGCAGGAAAAGTATTCATATTGATAACAAAAGGAACCAACGACGAAAGTTACTATTGGCTATCCAAAAGAAGAGAGAAAAGCATGAAGAAAATAATAAAAAACATACAGGAAAATCCGGAAAATATAAAACAAGATGGCACGCTTAATCCATTTGCTTAAGATCCAAATATCTCATCTTCACATTTTCCTCCAGCTTTATAAACTATACCATCTACAGACACGTTGCTTCCAGAGGTGTTACCTATAATAACAGTATTTGTAGATAGATCAACTGGTGTAAAAGTTTTAGAGAAACTGCTTGTGCCAACAGAATAATTTCCAACGAGTTCTATTTTGCCAGGATCAGATGCTATTATATTATTCATATATACTTTGTATACAAGACCAACTGCACCATCAGATACGGATACATGGAATACATTAGGTTTTGAAGCAGTACTTAAATTCGTAATGTTTACACTACAAGGTACTGGGTTACCAGTTCCAGTAGAAACAATCCCTGTGGGCAAAAGCGAAAAATGAAATACGGAACTTGCTATAACGACCCCAAGTACTAAAAATGAGATAAACAGGATTATTACAATGAACGTTTCTATCGCACTCGATCCCTTTATTTTGTTACTGCGCATATATACATAACATCTCTACCTAGAAAATAGTTTTTTGTATGGCTTATCTCTTGTGGAAGCGAATCAAAGAAATAGAATATGGATTGCGCACATTGCTCTAACCCAGTAGCAGCTATCGCGCCATAAAGAACCTTTTTTGTATATATAGCTGCGTTTGGAGCGATATCATCTTTACATATTGTATTATTATAACATTCTGCCGTAGTGAACCCTGCCAGTGCTGTACCAGCTATTATCCCACTAGTTGAAGGAGAAAGAACATCTGCGGCAACTCCCGAGACTACGGCACGACTACATTCATCTTCTATACCTGCAGTAGGGTAATTGTTTAGGAATGTAGCCGGTTCGCATTCACTAGGAAGGCTTATACTGTTAGGCGCAAATCTAGTCCCAACAAGCGAATTTAAATAAACTATATAAAGTTGTGCGTGATTTATCGATTTACTGCTGTTAGGATCTACAAATCCATTCTGACTATCATTGCTTAGATTTTTAAAGCTGAATATAAGGTTAGTCCCGGGTCTAAGGTAATCCGCATAAGATTCATTTATTATAGAAGTGCTTTTTACCGGTTCTGTGAGAGTGCATGACGGAGGTGCGGAATATTGATTTACCACACTATTGTACTGAACGGTACAGTTGTTTCCGCTGCAGAAATTAGTGTAAAGATCAGTACAGACTTGCGTGTTTCCCGTAGAGTTAGCGCATGTTCCAAGTTTAGTGTTAAACGAACAGCCCTGTGAAGCTTCACAAAGATCAGCTGTCATGTTTGCAGCTGCGTTCGGAAAAGTAGTACCGTTAAGAGGTATATAACTTGGCGTAAATGAATAACCTGCTGTATCTCTACATTGGAAATAACTTGATGATGTAGCTTCGCAGATACTTGGTTGATTAATATCACATGTAAAACCATTGGGATTGCTTGAGGATATTGGGTCGGAGCAGGATTGTACAGCTGTATGGTTTAAGCAGCTTACTTGCGTGGTGTAAGTATTAGTCTCAAGGTACTGCGTTAGGTTGTTTATAGTTAAATTTTGATTAGTATTTACATCTATTACACCGCATGTTGCTGGGCTATTTGGTAGAACTGTTAAACCTTGTTGAGCGCCGTACTCATTCCAGCATGATGTAGCAAGTGTAGAAGTACCTGCAAAAACTTGTGATGCTGTTGATCCAGAGCTATATGCGCTAGTTGCAGTAGTGCATCCGAAAAGAGGTGGCGATATTCCTGCGCTTTTAAGTGCACCGCTAATACAGAAAAAGTTAGATACACATAACCCATTATAATAAAAATTAGTAAATTCTGCACTTACATGACATATACTGCTATTTGAAAGATTTACTCCTACTAAAAGCAAATAGCCAGCTACGGCTACTATTACTATTATAACGATAACGGCAAAAATTATGAATATAAATGATTCTCCGGGGGTCTCTGCCATATCTAATTAATCATTCAATAAAATAAATAGTATCTATATATTCAACTCTGAGGTATACATACAAATACTCTGCTTTGACTGTATACCATGTAATTACTAAGTTTTCCGCACAGAGGAACATAATAATCACAGCCGGAATTTTCGTTTATTATGCTTTTAGATGGATTGCCATTGCTAAGAGAGCTGACTGTTTCAAATGTGCTGTTGGTTGTCTGGTTTAGATTATTACAGGAATTTTTATTGCTTATTATGGGTTGATCATATTCCGATGTATAAGTACACTGGTCTTTGAAACTTATCTGGCAGTTGTTTGTACCTTTACTAGGATAACCGAAATAAGTTACGATATAACTGCCGTTAATAAGTTTATCAGACGGAGAAGCGTATTGTGCGTTTCCATTACTCCCATTCGTTATAAAAACTATTTGGAGAGGATAACTACCATTGTAATTTGTGTCGATATAACTTATTATTGATGAATAATTTACATCGTTTGATGTAATTATTGATCCGTCATAACAATTGAACATTTGGTTAAGGTTCTTCGCTGAAATGATATCTGAGCCAACTGCCGCATTTCCGCTAGCAAATAGAGAAAAGCATGAAGATGCTTGTGTATAGAACTGCGATGCGAAACCAGAAACAGAGTTTTCATCTATGTTTGTATTCTGCAGGCAATTCTTTTGAACCTGTGAAGACTGAGTCGGACTAACAGCTATATTTGAAATTCCCAAAGCGGAAGTAATTCCAGTAAAAGGCGCAAGAAAAGTGTTCACAATTTTGTATTGTGTAAAAGATGTAAAACAGTTAAGCCCAAAGCCAAGTGTTCCGAATGAAGTTATAAGCGAAAAAGAGACTACCGTTAATATTATTGCCGCTATTACTACAAATATTACAAAAACTATAGTAAGAAGGATTCCTTCCTCCATTATGACCCTCCTAGTAGATTACCAAAATAAGAAAATGGAGAAGCTCCGTGAGAACTGGTATAAAATAGTAAAACTACCAATGCTATTGCCATTATGGCGGTTATTATTACTAACATAATCCATATCAAACGCCATTCTACACTTGCTTTATTATTCATATTACTGCTGGGCACATGCAGGGCAGTATGGGCCATCTCCCGAAATGCATGAAGGATTGCTTATGTCACAATTCTGTATGTCTGTTGCATTGTTTGCGACTATAGTGCTGTCTGCACAGCTCTCAAGATCCGCAGTATTTGTAGGGGATACAACACTACATGCGCTGACTATTGTAGAGTTAGGATTACCTATACAATTCTGTACGGCTGCCTGGTTTCCTTTTCCATTTACGAAATTATAATAGTAACACCAGTGAGTTATACATGTCTGATGAGCAGTTGCGGCATCAAAACAGGCATTTGTTAGGTAGCATCTAAAAAGAGGAGTTCCCTCCATTCTGTTAGTGTACCCATATTCGGCGCTAGTGAACTGATTTTGAAGGATATTTGTCGAAGAATCGCAGCCTATAGGAAATATGGAGGAGTAATTCCCATAAAAAAGGAAGAACATTGTAAGTGAAATTACTATTCCAATAAGGATCTCAAAAAAAAGAAACTGCTCTACATCCATTCAATCTTTAGTATACATCGGTTTAAATCTTTTTTTATATTATATTTTTGTTTTATCTACTAAGATTACTTCAAACCATTTGCTTTTTCCGTCTTCTATAAGGAAATACGAACCCACTACTTTCATGTTCTTAAATACTTTGGAAACTCTGTTTCTTGCTATCTGTTCCTTACTAACTGCTAATTTGTAGTATATACCGCTCTTACTCGGTCTCCTGGCATGGTTTGGTCGAGGTCTTCTAAAATCACCTTTTCCGACTCTTACTCTAACAACAACATACCCTTGTTTTGCTTTATAGCCCACAGATTTAGCTCTTGTAATTTTTGTAGGTTTATCAACTCTTGTCATTATAGGCTGTTTTCTTACATCCTGTAATATTTCTTTCTTTCTAATATCATTTTTGTACATCGCCATTTCATTTGCGTGTATATATTTGAATGATCCCATAAAGAATATGTTAAAGATTATAAGTATAAATATCTAACTTCTTTAGTTTATAACGCTCCCAGCAGCAGCAATAACCGGTGAAAAGGAAATGTTTGTTGGCGTATAATAAATATAACCATTACCCGTAAATGAAGTTCCAAGTGATACAGCTGTAAGATTACAGTTCGTTGTTTCCAATGCAGGGAGATAAGTCTTAGAGCATTTAAAAGAGGTGTAATTCACTCCATTTATAATTATTGAAACTCCTTCTATTTTTATGTTTTCATTTAGTACATTCTGAAAATTAATGTAATACAGCGAGTCAGATGCTATATACCCCTGGTGCACTATAAAACCGGTAAATCCGGAATAGCTTGGCTTCGTTGTAGGGCTTATGAAACCCGGATAAAACGTGAATATTATATAGAAAATAGAACCTATAATAATCATAGCTATACTGAATCCTATAATCAATTCAAGAGATTCTTGTCCTTTTTTATTCATGTCTATTTTAATCATCTTTTATATAAAAATTAAAAATATGTAAAATATTAAAGTAAAAAATACGTAAAATAGATATGTACTCCTTAGAACACCTTGAATTAAACGATATATATAAAATGTTTGAAAATTTAAAGTTCAAAAAAATAATATTGCAACCTCCAAACAAAAAACCTGGTTCTTTTAGAGGAGCAGGTGCATTGCTTATAGATGGAAAGGATTACTGGCTTACTTCAAGAACTAGAACCGCCGAGAAAAGAGGTTATGAAGTGGAAATATATCATTCAAAAAACGGCTATGATTTTAGTAGCATTAAAACCATAAGCAGGAGGGAAATGGAAGAATTTATCGGAAATAAAATATCCAGTATAGAGGCACAGCAAATTATAAGAGACCCTAAAACAGGTAAATTCTATATGTATGTTTCCATAGACTTAATAGATAATAAATATCCGCACATGTGGGTTGTCCTTCTTCTAATAGCAAACAAACCTTCTGGTAAATGGATAAACGGCGGTATCGTTATGTACCCTAAAGAACCTTTCAATACAGTTAAAGACTGTAATATTGGGATATTTAATGGCAGATATATCGCTCTCTGCAAGGCATACATAGATAAAGATAAAAAGCTTTTTACGACTTTATACACCAGTTCGGATGGAATAAAATGGAAATATTCTGGTATTCCGACATTTAATGGTAAAAAACAAAAGTCAATATTTGCACTTGATGGGAGTATATACAAATTTAACAATAAAATATTTGTAATAGGTACAAAAGAGGAGATTTTTACTAGAGGATTAACTACAACTAACAGACTGTGCATCATGGAATTAGATTTATCCAAGAAAGATATTAAAACTGTAGTGTCGGAAAAGTGGAAGCATTTATCTAATTACGAAAGAAAAAATTACCCGATACATACTTATTTCACGGCAGTGCCAGATTACGCCGCTGGAGAATGGAAGGTAATAGCGGAAATAACTGATCCAAGATACACAAAGAAACTTGGAGTATTTGATGTAGTAGATAATGTAATTATGTATACCTCAACTCTTAACTAAATTATAGGAAATCATTATTTTTATATCCTAAGTATAAAAACAGTTAAATATATATATTTTTTATAGTAGATATGGCAAAAGGACAGTCAGCA
>DARG01000033.1:0-402 GCA_002503215.1 Candidatus Parvarchaeota archaeon UBA446 | reverse complement strand
TCCATTCGCAGTAAGTGCAGCTGTATGTGGTAGCAACGGTGTATTAAGCGTGGCCTTCACAACGGGAGGACTACCAAATGGGGCAACTTCAGCCAAGATTACAGGTATGACTCTGAGTTCACCTTCAGGACTTGGGTCAGTGAGTACTACTAATACCAGTGCTCTACCTAGCGCGGTTGCTTCAGGCAGTACATTTGTTGCAAATTTTTCTGGTGCAACATGTACTTCTGGAACATCGTTTAGTGCAAGTGGAAACTTAAGTTATAGTGTTTCAACTGCAGCAGGAAAAGCAACATATTCTGCAACAGGTACGATAGCAGGAACAGCAAGTTAAATGATTTGTTTTTAATTTTTTCTTTTTATTTTTAAACAGAAAAAATCTCTCATTTAAAGCGACTTTTA
>DARG01000038.1 GCA_002503215.1 Candidatus Parvarchaeota archaeon UBA446 | reverse complement strand
TAATAGAGATTACTCCCATGTCTTCCATGCAAAGGAACAAAACAGTTATAGTCGGAGGGAATTCCACTATAACAATCAGCAATATTAATTCCAAGAATGGACTGGAAATAATATGCGACGGCAGGTTCCGATATCCCTTCAAAGGTAAGAAGATAACTGTCCATAGGTATGACCTGCCAGCGAACTTCATTACAATAAACGAGATAAAAAGGACTCCTATAGAAAAGATGAAAACGCGGGAATTGATGATTCTGCCTAACGTAGATGACGCACCCCCTTCTGCAAAGTTCATACTAAAACTTCTGCAGTATGAAGGGCCTTTGACCCAAAAAGATATAATAAACATTTCTTCTTTGCAGATAAGAACGGTCAGACATGGAATATATTACCTAAAAAAGAAGGGATTAATAGAAGAGCGTAAGTCACTTAGGGACGCTAGATTAAGTATCTATAAAATCAAGGACTAACGGCCGTTTTTCCTTATAATATCGTCCCTTACATTTAGAAGGTCTTCGCCGACCTTTACGGGAAACTGCTTTGTGAATTCCAGCTGTCTGTATTCTTGGGGGATTGAAGAGGTCTGTGCAACTGCATACGACCTTATATCTTCCAAAGAAGGGAACGCATAGATTATTTTTCCTTCTTTAAGTATAGGAATAAGAAGCTTATCATATCCTTCGTATCCTGCCGATGAAGGCCTGTCTATGATATCCTCTAGTATTATTCCGTTTTTTGTCTTTCTGTAAACCTGTTTGTCAAATGGAAGGGTTGTCTTTTCGCTGCTACTTATCTTAATCTTTGGGATGTGCTTTCCGTTCTCCTCCGTCTCAACCAACTTGTATACTCCTCCTAAGGCCGAAACTCCTCCTTTTTTAGACATTGAATTATAGTTGGCGGCGGTGTCGAGCCTAGTGCCTACTCCATACATATCTATCGGAGCATTATTTCTAGTAAGATAATCTATCTGGTATTCGTCGAGATCGCTACTAGCTATTATCTTGGTATTGCGAAAACCGTTGTTGTCCAAGATCTTCCTTACCTCGCCGCTCTGTTTAAGTATATCTCCCCCATCTATCCTAACGCCCTTTAAGTCGAACCCCTTCTCCCTAAGCTCTTTTCCGATAGCGCATGCATTGTATGCGCCATTTATAGTGTCATAGGTATCTATAAGGAATGTTGCATCATTTGGAAACGAATCAGCGTACTCTCTGAAAGCAACCAGCTCGCTACTCCTTTCTTGTACGAATTTGTGTGGCATTGTTCCAGAGTATGGTATCCCTAACTTTCTGGCAGCCGAGACAAGTGCAGTCGCAGACGCTCCTCCGATGTATGAGGCCCTTGAGCTAAGAACCGCCGCATCCCTCCCGTGCGCTCTTCTGGCACCAAAATCCAAGAAAGGCACACCATTTGCTGCATACGCTATCCTAGAAGCCTTCGTAGCCACCATAGTCTGAAAGTTCATAACCGAAAGTAGGTAAGTCTCGAACAGCTGTACGTCTATGGATTTTCCCGTTATTGTGAGCATTGGCTCGTTGGGAAACACTACGGTTCCCTCTGGCACCGCTTTTATATCACCGTCAAACCTGAAGTTTTGTAAGTAATCCAGAAACCCATCGCTCAATGCCCCTTTTGAACTTTTCCTTAACCATTCCGCATCATCCTTGCTCAATCTGAAATTGGTTATAAACTGTATGACCTGTTCCAGACCTGCAGCAACCATATAGCTACCCATGTTTTCTGGTATGCTCCTGAAATAATATGTTTCTGTTATGCGGTTATTTCTGCAGTGGTCGAAATTCGACTGGCCGCTCGTAAGCTCATAGTAATCCAGAAATAAAGACGTTTCTGAATCATCCATCAATAATGAATTTAGTTTTTCCATATGTATACAAGACTGCAAGTCGATTATTAAGACATCTAAATAGGAAATTTTTGAGCAGACTGGAAACAAATATACAATTTTTTCCTGTATAAGTTTATGTTTAAAGAATAAATGATAATAAGTAGAAAGGAGGTAATATGGAAAAAGCATTGTTATTAGTTGATTTAATAAAGGGATTTGGACAGGAGGGTTATGACGATAAAATGTACTGTAGGAACGTAGAAGGTATAAAAAAGAATCTGCAGAAACTTCTCAAGTACGCAGAAGACAATCACATGCTTATAGTATACTGCTGCGATTCCCATGAGAAGGACGACCCGGAACTTAAAAGAAACGGAGGCCCTTGGGATGATCACTGCATGAAAAACACGGAAGCTAGCGAGATAATAGACTGGCTGGTCGACAAAAAAGAAGCAAAACCAATTTTATATGATAAAACGACGGGTTCATTAGAAGAATATGACAAGACCAGCGGATCCGAAAAATTCAGGATAAACAAGAGAACGTACAGTGGGTTCTATAATACTACACTTGACCGTCTTTTGGCTAGTAAAAATGTAGGAGAGGTCTATATAGCAGGACTTGTAACCAGCGTATGTGTACAGCACACTGCAGCCGACGCTTTCTTCAGAGGATATAAAGTGAACGTAATAGAAAACGGGTGCGCAGATGTAACCAAAGAAAAACATGAAAAAGCTATAGAGTACATGAAGGAAAATTACGCCGCAAAGATTATTAGCTTAAACGAAAAAGGGGGCATAAATCAATCTATGAATGCTAAAGAAGCGGGACATGAAAATGTATGATGAATTAGATATCAAAGAAAAAGAAGCATTGGATTATACTGTAAAGTGGGTTATGGATTATTTTAAACCACTCAATATAAAAAAAGCTGTAGTCGGATTATCTGGCGGGAGTGATTCCACTTTCACTGCATATGTATGTTCGCTTGCAATAGGAAGGGAAAACGTCCTTGGGGTAATCATGCCATCGGATTCCAATCCAAAAGAGGATGAAGAAGACGCTTATGCAGTCGCAAAGGCGATAGGTATAAAGACAAAAACCATAAACATATCTCCGATAGTAAAGGCAATAGAAAGACAAAATCCCGAATTGAAAGACAAAGAAAATAGAATAGCTAAAGCGAATATAAAAGCACGGGTAAGGATGTTGCTTCTGTATAAAGAAGCGAATGAATCAAAAAGCATAGTAGCAGGCACAGATGACAGAAGCGAACATGAGATAGGGTATTACACAAAATACGGAGATGGAGGGGTAGACATAAACGTACCAGAGCACCTATACAAGACACAGCTCATAAAGATACTCAAATGGATTGGTAAAAAGGAAGGCATGAGTATATTCACAAAGATAGCCAACAAAGCTCCTTCTCCACAGCTCTGGAAAGGCCAGACGGCGGAAAATGAACTCAATATGGGATATAACGAAATAGATAAGGTGCTTCATCTTATAAATGAAGTAAATGTGAAATCTGTTGACAGAATAGCTGAGTATACTGGCATAAAAAAGGAAAAGATAATCAAACTAATCGATATGATGCACATAAACAAACACAAAAACGAACTGCCACCTGCCCCGCCTGTAAGATATTTTAACACGGAGAGATATAAATTAAAATGAAAATAAAGATAATCTCCAAAAAGATTTATCCAGAACTTAAGAAGTTATATAATAAGTTTGACGTTTCAGATGATGCAAAGATCTGTCTGGCTATAGGCGGCGATGGTACATTCATAAAAGCTGCAAATAAGTTTGAAGGCCCTATACTCCCTATAAGAAGCGAAGAAAAAAACAGCACCGGTTATTATGCGGATTCGAGTTTAAAGGATATAGATTTTATAATAGACAGTCTTCTAAAGAAAAAATACAGTATAAATGAATTAGGTAGAAAGGTAGAAGTAGAATACAAGGGAAAAAAGTATTATGGAGTTAATGAGGTTCTACTTAAGAATGTACAGGAGGAGGTTTATTTTAAACTGTATTACATAGAGGATGAAAAGCTGAACAGGCTTTATAATTATACGCTCAGTGGTGACGGATTCCTTGCTACGAGTGCAATAGGTTCCACCGCATACAACCGCACTGCAGGAGGCCCAATAATACTTGATAAGAACGTTCTCTGTCTGACCTTCCTTTCAATAGAGAACCCTCTAACTAATTCAGTAATACTCAGAGAGGACGAAAAGCTCCACATAGAAGTAGAGAAGGGAAAAGGGATTCTTAGCTATGACGGCATGATGATAGGACAGATTGAAAAAGATGATTCGTTTGATATAAAGCTTTCAAACAAAAAGGTAAAAGTCATAAAACTTGACATACAAAGCGAAGAATTTTCCGAGAAACTATCTAGACTAGTAAAAAGCAAAATGAACTGATTACATGCTGTTTATCGTCTTTTCAATTCTTTCCAGCCCCTGATTAACTACCTCCTCTTCCAAGGCGAGTGAAGGCCTGAATCGTATACCTTTTTCTCCCGTTTTCAGCGCCAGCATGGAATTCTCTCTATAAAGCTTATCTATGAACCTGTTCCTTTCAGCGGTATCCTTTAAATCAAACGCCGTTATAAGTCCCTTACCTCTTGTATTAAATACCTTATCTGGAAAACGGTCCTGTATATTCTGCAAACCCTTTAAAAATTCTTCTCCCCGAACCTTTGCGTTTTCCACAAGATTGTCTTCTTTTATTATCTGAAGATAACGAGTTGCCCGCACCATATCGGCGAGGTTGCCTCCCCATGTGGAATTTATCCTGCTAGGAACATGAAAAACATGGTCTTCTATATCTTCTATGCTGTCACTAACCATTATACCACAAACCTGTAACTTCTTACCGAAAACCAGTATATCTGGATTGAAATCAAAGTGTTGATAGGCCCACCATTTACCAGTCACACCAACACCAGTCTGTACCTCATCCACTATAAAAAGTATATCGTTTTTCTTAGTCACATCGCGGACACTTTGGAAATATTCTTTTCTAAAATGATTATCTCCTCCCTCGCACTGTATAGGCTCCATTATGAAAGCAGCAATGTCATCCGGATTTTCTCTTATGGCTTTCTCCAGCTCATCAATACTTTGTTTTTCCAATTCTTCCACTTTTTTCAGATTTGTGTCATTCAGTGGAAAAGTTATCTTTGGATTAGTTATCCTTGGCCAGTTGAATTTAGGGAAGTATTTGGTTTTGTCTGGATCGAACGTGTTGGTAAGCGAAAGCGTATAACCAGATCTGCCGTGAAATGCCTCTTTCAAGTGTATTATTTTCTGTCCTTTTTCCACTTTGTGCCCTTTTGCAATGTTCTTCCTGACCTTCCAGTCAATTGCAGTTTTTAACGCATTTTCAACGGCGAGCGCTCCACCTTCTATAAAAAAATAGTGCTTCATGTGTGGTGGGGCGGCAATGCTATCCAATGCATTGACGAACTCTGCCATCTCCATAGTATACACATCACTATTTGTAGGTTTGTTTATAGAAGCGGCCTGCAGCTTTTTTAGAAATTCTTTTTCGAACATTTTGGGATGGTTCATTCCCAATGTCGAAGTGGCGAAGAACCCGAAAAAATCAAGTATCTCTTTATTGTGCAAAGAATCATAAAGCCATGGACCCTTCGATTTTTCCAAATCCAAAACAAAATCATAACCATCAGTAAGCATGTGCTTTCCTAGGATCTTATGCACTTCCGCAGGGGAAACCATAATATTATTATAACGCTGAACGGATTTAAGGTTTTTTACAAACAAAAAAATTTAAAAATATAGGATGTTAATAAACATTATGACAAAGATGTTTTTATTTGTTATAAGTGCTGACAGCGAAAAGATAAACACCGCGGTTGGTTTTGCATTGAGAAGGAAGGATAAAGGTGACGACGTAAGATTCCTTATCTTTGGACCTGCGGAAAAATTCATAGCTGAACATGATGACCTAATAGAAAATATAGATAAAGCAAAGGAGGGAATACATCCAAAGGCCTGTATATTCATAGCCCAGCAGAATAAACTGGAAGACAAATTTAAAGACCATATGGAACTAGTTCCTGCCGGAGAATTCCTATCAAAAAGCTTAGAAGAAGGATACCCAGTGATAACTTTCTAATATTCCTGTGTAAGGAACGGCA
>DARG01000019.1 GCA_002503215.1 Candidatus Parvarchaeota archaeon UBA446 | reverse complement strand
ATGCCTTCCGTGTCGTTCGGAATTGTTCAGTAAATATCTTTTTATCATATAATCCGAAATTATAATATGGGCAGAGAATACTTTGGAAACACAAATAACTTTTAAGATATACTTATTTTTAATTTTAGAACAGATAAAAGAAGCCTAGGGCGAGAATCGGACTCGCGATCTTCTCCTTACCAAGGAGACGCTTTACCACTGAGCCACCTAGGCATAACCTCAATTATTTTTAAATCCATTCTTTATATTTAACTTTACTGTATTAGTGTGTGTACAAAGACCTAAAATATATGAACTGTGGTTCCACAATCTTTATAATAAGCAATATACAACATATAATATGAAGAATTTGTCGAAAATAATTCTACCTAAACAAAAAGTATTCACAGATGTCGATTACACCATGCCTATAAACGAATTTGAAAGGACTCGGATAAAACTTTATAACTTATTTGATGAAAAGGAAAAGAACGTACAAGAGATAAGAAAACAGGAAAACGGAAGAATAAGGATCCATTTTTACACATGTTTGGCGGGAAATTGCGAGCCGTGGGATTCTTGGCTAGACTATACACTTAGGAAAGAAATAAAGATAAAAGGGTTAAGGAGAGTATCAAACTACATCAGTCTGGAAGAGTTTTTATCGGAAATATAATGTGTGTATAAGGCTTTGTGACCTAAGATGCATATGAAAATATTTAAATACTTCATAAAGTTATAATAACGAATGGGAAGAATAAGAGGTAAGGAGATAAGGAATGCAACTATAGAAGTGCTTAGGACAAACAAGAATCTTTTTAATGATGATTTTGAGAGCAACAAGCTTGCACTCAATACTTTGGTTTCAGCACAGAAAAGAAGCAGGAATAAAGTTGCAGGTTTTATAACAAAGCTGGCAAAGAAAAAAGCGATAGAAGAGTTTATAATAGAAC
This sequence comes from Candidatus Parvarchaeota archaeon UBA446, assembly GCA_002503215.1. Lineage (GTDB taxonomy): Archaea > Nanobdellota > Nanobdellia > Parvarchaeales > Parvarchaeaceae > Parvarchaeum > Parvarchaeum acidophilus. The sequence continues at coordinate 2,680 of DARG01000019.1, read as the reverse complement.
ATTCTTCAAAGTAATCTTATCTTTTCTATTGTGGATTTACCCTGAGGTATCAATCTGTCGATATAATCAGCGTTTACTTCAAATCCATATTTTTGTGATAAGGCCCTGTTGATTTTTCTCGTTATTTCATCTCTCTTCTTGTTTCCCGGTCTTAAAAAAATAAAGGGTTTGTCAGGTTGATAAGGTGTAACACTTATTTTAACACTATCTTCTCTTATATCGAATGATAGATAGATGCCAAGCGAGGAGTTTTTTATATATTTTCTTTTTCCCTCAATGTAAAAGGCTCCTTTTTTAAGAGATTCCCCAGAAGGAGGAGTTTTAGTGACTTGCTCTGGATTTACAAAGTATACATCTAAGTTTGTGGCTCCTGCTCTCCATGCAGATGAATAAGAAGCTATCATGGTTGCCATTTCTTCGAGCTCTACTTCTTTTGTTTCGGCGTTTCCCGTCTTTATAACCCCAAATGGACTTCCGAATACATCCGCATGCCCTACAATATCTCCTTTTTCAGCGTGTTTCTGTATTAAAGATTCATTCTGATTTACGTCTTTGCCTATTATACACAGCTTATTCAGTGATGTACTAAAGAATCTGAATTTAGAATACCATTCGTTTCCAGTGATTACTTTTAATCTTCTAACTTTTATTACATTCGTTTTTATTTTATCAACATCGACTTTTTTAAGTCTTTTGGCCTTATTGTACAGCGTAGACAATGTGTATCTTAAATCGTTGGTAATATCTATTTCAAGATTGGGAATGGCATAAACTACCAGATTTTTACCTTTTGATTCAAATCCTAAGTTTTTAAGAATTTCTTGTCTTTCCGCAATACTCCTTGAAGAGTTCTTTATAACAGCTATGGCTTTGTTTATATCCTCATAGTTGTCGTTTATGTAATCTATTTGTTTCTGATATTCTCCTACTTTTTCTTTGGCTTTGTTTACTTCAATTTTTATCGGGTTATATCCATTTTTGATTTCATCTTCTTTTTCGAAGAATTCTTTTACAGCTTCGTTTATGCTGTCAAAGTATTTTCTCTCGCCTTCCAGATGCTTTAGTCTTATCACAGAAAAAGTTTCCTCGTTTATTATATTTGGCTGCGTTTCCGCAAGTATCTCTTTAAACGTTTCCTTCAGCTTTTCTATCTCTTCTTTATTAAGTTCTGAAGATTTTTTCGTTTTATCCACTTCTGCTCTGAAACATACTTCTTCGGCGTAGTTTCCTCCAATAGCAAAATCTATAGCGAGTGTTTTTACAAGGTTTTCTTTATTTGAGAAAAGCAGTATTTCAGAAAAGTTCTCATACATTTTCGGAAAGTCGGGTTTTCCGCCTAAAGGATAAATGTATTCCTTTCCGCTTTCTATAACTCTGCTCTCAAAGCTTCTCTGAAAAAGGGCCCTCTCCACTATTCCATTGTTAAGCAATATCACATTTCCTTTCGAGAACATCTCTATCACAAGGGTATTTTTATCTGTTTTTATCTCTAGTATACGGTCTGAATTATGCATCGATATGTCCGCTTTTTTGCCCTTTAGTGCATTTTTTAATATGGTTGTAAATCCAAAATCAATTGTATCTACAGGTTTTTCGTCCGTTATGCAGAAATAATTTCCGGGTACGATTTTCAGCCAGTATTCTTTTCCTCGGTAAATAAGGAAGTAAAGCTCATTTTTGCTGCTTTTTATGTTTCTTATAAAACCATTATTTATATAGGCTATTTCCTCAAGCAGCTTGTGTATGTCTAAAGATGTTAGATTTCGCATGCTTACTGGTTGAAGTTAGCTTGTATCGAGTTCTTTATGCTTTCTACATCGCTTTCGAATGCCGTCTTTCTCTGTGAAAGTACTTCTTCGTTCATTTTATCGTATATAGGCCTTACTAGTTTTGATACTCCTTTAGTCCATTTATTTAAATAATCTACCATTATATCTGAGACTAGCTGCACCTGTACCGTTCCTTTCTTTGTCTTAACTTGCTTTCCTTCCTTTACAGCCATTACTTCTTCCAAATGTCTATAATCAAGATTGACTGTTATCCTATAAGCCATATAGTCGTCTATAACTTTCATTGCAAGCCATTTTATAACATAGTTTGCACCTGAGAACTGTATATAGTTTGTCTCTTTCACAGAATAACCTGCAGAAATGAATAGATTCCTTAGAAAGTTGTAGAATTTTTGATCATCAATTACACCTTCGTACTGCACCGTAGTATTCCCCATCGGTATTATTTCCATATCCTTTTTAGATTTTGTCTAAATTTAACTCTTTCCGGTCAAAGACTCCAGAAAACTGCTAAAGATATTGCGGCTACAAATACTTCTATAAAGGTTAAGAATAGAGATATCTCCCATTCTTTGTATCTTCCAGTTCTAAGGAAAATATGTGTAAGAGAGTATATTTTTCTGCCGTAAGGCGACTGAAGTCTGCCGTTATTTTGTATTATTCCCCAAGAACTTGCATGGAATTTCTTTCTTGCTTTAAGAATAAATTCTATTATCCAAGGTACTAGCAATATAACAGCAAATAGTTGCATGTTTCCGATTATGGCTACGGCGGCAAACGCCCCTCCTATTAAATAAGTAAGACTATCTCCAGGTATTATTTTAGCAGGATACTTTCCATAGTAAAGATATCCTAGAAGTGATGCAAACATTATTACCGAGAGTGTAAGA
>DARG01000002.1 GCA_002503215.1 Candidatus Parvarchaeota archaeon UBA446 | reverse complement strand
GCTTCTCCTGCGTTGACAGAATTTAATATATTGTTGCTTGTAGAGAAGAAATCCATTCTAACGTTTGTTGATGTAAAACTGCCTAATTTAAGCCAGTATACTACCACTTGATTATTTGCAGTGCCATTCTCCCTCCATGACGGTATTATTGTTCCATTTGGATATGTGAATTCTATATTAGATAAATTGGAAGAAGCATAAGAACTGTATTTACTCATGTTAACTACTACCATTTGTTGAAAAGGTGAAGGAGTAGCTGATGATGAAGTTATTATTAAAGGAACGTAATTTGTTATTGCTAAAGAAGATGATTTTCCGGCTATTGTTCCAGTAGCGTTTGCATTTACATTTCCTGCAGGTGTCGAATAGGAATACTGTAATTTTGTTGATAAGGAAAAGGAAGTTCCTGATGATGTACAGGCTATTGTTGGTACTATTATCGTTGTTGAATGACCTGAAGCTAGATTAACCGGTGTTATTTTATATAATTTGCTTGAAACTGCCGTTGTACCTGTGTTTGATGAGAAGTATATACCTGTTATCTCTGCAGAAGTTGCTGAATCTGGTAATCCTCCTGCTATTATTGCTATTCTTAAACCTGCTGCATTACAAACTACGGAAGAAACTGCAAATGGACTGAAACCACTGCTTGTAGAAGTTACACTTGAAGATGGGTTAAAGATACCCATGCTATATAGGATTACTGCTACTATGACTATGATTAAGATAGCCCAGCCATAGGTCATCATATACTCTAGAGCTGACTGTGCTTTCTTATCTGATAACATATACCAAATTAATAAAGAGAGCAAATAAAAAGATATGTACAAAGATATAATAAAGGATAACTTTTCTTTATCGGTTAATATTCAACACAAAGTAACTTACATTATTTTAACAGCTACTTTTATAGTTTTTAGATAATATCTTCTTCTGCAACTACTACGAAATCACCTATAGAAATAACTGCACTATAAGGTATCTCTTCAAATCCTTCGTCACTTTTTTCGAATTGAAAAGTATTGGCATAAGCTGTAGCGTTCTTTATAGCAAGATAAACAAGCTCTCCCGTTCTAACTTCATAAATAAGATCTTCGACGGTGCCTATCTTCTTACCACTCTTTCCAACTATAGTCTTTCCCACTATTCCTTTCGCGTCTACTCTTTCTCCTTTAGTTACACCTGTCATAATAAACCTCCTTTACAAATCTAAATAAGATTTTGTCCTAATATAAATTGGCGATTTTAGCTTAAAAAGCTTTACTAATTGATATATAAGCTTATATTGAATATTACTTACGAAATATAAAATATATATCGTTTTCTATTTCTCCACTTTCCATTGGATTTAAAATTGATAAGTCTATACCTGAGGCCTTTAAAACCGAAATAATAGTAAAACCTCCTTCATTTGTAAGAGAAATCATTTTTTCTATAGCATTTTCTCTTTGCTCTTCTGGTATATCCTGTAGAACTGTAATACAAAAAACAAAATCGAATTTTTTATCCGTTTGAAACTTTTCTATAGTTTCTCTTACTATCGAAACGTTATTTAGTTTCCTTTGAACTATCATGTCTGCCATATCCGAAGGCTCTAAAGCCGTTATATTATTGTTCCTTAGAATTGTTTCCAATATACCTGTACCTGCTCCCACATCCAATATAGTATAAGGGGTTTTTATTTCAAACTTTGATAACAGAAACTGTATCTTTTTAATCTGTTCTTTAAAGTATAATCCCTCATAACTGCTCTTTATAGCATTATAATATATTATAGAGTCCATCAGTAAGATTTTGCAAAGTAAGCATTGAACTTTGCTTTATTACCACAAAATATACAATCCTTACTTATAAGTTCTTCCTCCTCCAAAGGTATTAGTCTGGAAGTCGCCCCTGTTTCGGCTTTTATCTTATCCTCACATTCTGGAGTACCGCACCATGAAGATTTTAAGATATAAGAATTATTTTTAAGTTGATCTATAAATTTTTCTCTGGATTTTTCTTCCTTGATTCTATGGTTAGCCTGTTCTCTTGCATTTGAGAGCATATAGTTCTGTATTTCCTCGAGTTTATCTTTTATTTTAGAGATATCCGAGAAAGCAATGGAAGAAGCTTCATTACTTATCCTGGTCTTAACAAAAATAGAATCTGATTCTAATTCCTTCTTACCAATCTGTATCTTTATAGGTATCCCTTTCATATCACTGTCATTTAATTTCCAGCCAGGAGAAACGTCGTCTCTATTAAAAAGTATTGTCCTAATTCCAAGTTCATTAAGTTTTAAATTTACCTTATCTGCATACTCTAAAACTTTGTCTTTTTCGTCCTTTAATATAGGGATTATTGCGCATTGATAAGGTGCGATATGAGGGGGCAGAACGAGTCCCTTGTCATCACCGTGGATAAGCACCATTATACCTATAGAACGCATTGATATACCCCAGGAGGTCTGAAAGGGATACTGTAAATTGTTATTCTCATCCAAGAATTTTATATCAAAAGGCTTAGAAAAATTCCTGCCAAGGTTATGAGAAGTTGCAGCCTGAGACATGAAGTTATTTGAAAGCACTGCTTCTATTGTATAAGTATCAACCGCGCCAGCGAATTTCTCGCTTTCGCTTTTTCTTCCTGCTATAACAGGTATTGCTAGCATTTCCTCCATATACTGTTTATAGAATTGAAGAATTTCCCTTGCGTTATTGTCAGCTTCTTCTTCTGTCCTGAAAACACAGTGGCCTTCCTGCCATAAAACTTCTCTACCTCTTAAAAGAAGTCTTGTCTCTTTTGTTTCCCACCTAACCATGGTATTCCACTGGTTTATAAGCAAAGGAAGATCTCTATAACTTTTTATCCATTTAGAATAACTGTCATACATTATAGTTTCTGATGTTGGTCTTAAAGCCAGTCTCTCATCGAGTTTTGTGTCACCACCCATAGTTACCCACGCAACCTCTGGATTGAAACCCTTTATGTGCTCTTTTTCCTTTGATAATATACTTTCCGGGATAAGCAATGGAAAATAAGCATTCCTAACGCCAACTGATTTGAATTTAGAATCGAGATACTGCACGCTTCTTTCCCATATTTCATAACCATACGGTCTGTATACTGCAAAACCTTTTATTGCTGAAAAATCGACCATCTCCGATTTTATAACAACTTGGTTATACCAGGAAATTAAATCTTCTCCTTTCTTTACATCTATACCTTCTGCCATTAATTCTTAATTATATATTGGTTAATAAAGTTTATTTATTTTTTAGGTGATAAGACTAAATATTATTTTTGAGTTCTAAAAGTATAAAAATAAGAGATTATTTCTGTTATCTATGCCACGATATGAACCAGAAAAAATAGAAGAGAAATGGAGAAAGATATACAAAGAAAAAAACCTATACGATGCGGATATAGATGAAAATAAAGAGAAATTTTTCATAACTGTACCTGTAATGTATCCTGATGGAAGATTACATACAGGACATATGTATACGTGGACTAGAGCCGACGTTTTTGCAAGATTCCAAAGAATGAAAGGCAAAAAAGTACTGTTTCCGCAGGGTTTTCATATGACTGGAGGTCCTATGGCAGGTATGTCTTTAAGACTTAGGAATGGTGACCAGAAAGCAATAGAAATAATGAGGAAGCAGGGTGCTAAAGATGACGACATAAAGAGATTTGCTGAAAGCCCTCTTGAGCTTGGATTGTTTTTTGGTAATACTTATAAAAACGACTTTAATCTGGCGGGCACATCTATTGACTGGAGAAGAAATTTTATACTTTCATACACAAAGCAGTACTCAAAATTCGTGGAATGGCAGTTCAGGACTCTTAGAAAACTTGGTTATATAACACAAGGTAGTCACCCCGTTGTATGGTGCCCAAGAGAAGATACCTCCTTAAGTGATCATGACAGAGCAGAAGGAGAAGGAGAAGGGCCACTGGAGTTTACGATAATAAAATTCGATATTGACGGACTAATACTACCTGCAGCCACGCTTAGACCGGAGACTATCTATGGCGTAAGTAATATATGGATAAACAAAGATGGGGAATACAAAAAAATCAAATTCTCAGGTGGCGAACAGTGGATAGTTTCAAAGGAGTTCACTGAAAAAGTACAGTACCAGAGCAGAAAAGCCGAAATAATAGAAGACTTCGATATATCAGAACTTATAGGCAAAAAGGCAACAAATCCTATAAATGGAGAAGAAATTCCCGTCCTTGACGGTGAATTCGTAAAAACCGACATAAACACAGGGATAGTAATGAGCGTGCCGATGCATGCCCCTTTAGATTACTATTATTACAACAAAAAGAAAGAAGAGTATAAACTCAAGGAGGCCAGAAAAGTCATAGATGTAAACGACAGGGACACGCTTGTAGCAGACGCGATTAAAAAATACGGTAGCGATGAAAAAGGGTTAGAGGAGGCTACAAAATATGTATACAAAACAGAATTCAACTACGGAGTACTTAATAAAGAAAATGGGGCCCTTAGCGGTAAGCCGGCAAAAGATGCAAAAGAAGCAGCTATAGAACTGATAAAAAGCAAACATGCTTACGATATTTTCTATGAAACATCCGCAAAAATAATATGCAGATGTGGTGCAAGAGGAATTATAAAGCTTGTCGAGAACCAGTGGTTTATAAGATACTCAGATAAGGAATTAAAAGAAAAGACGCTTGATTGGATACAGAAAATGAATATAAAGCCAGAAGAGGCAAAGGCACAGATAATGAACGCCGTCTATAACATGGAGGATAAAGCCGCGACTAGGCATGGAGGACTTGGCACTCCTCTACCATGGGACAGCAGCTGGCTTATAGAGCCTCTAAGTGATTCCACGATATACATGGCATATTACACATTCTCTCACATAATCAAAGACATGAAAGAAGAAGACATAACCGATGATATGTTTGATTACGTACTTCTTGGCAAAGGGGATAACCATAAATTTGACGATAGAGTGGAAAGTATGAAAAAGGAATTTGAGTATTGGTACCCTCTTGATTTAAGGGTGACTGCTAAAGAACTCATAACAAATCACATAGCTTTCTTTATAATGACACATGTTGCAATGTTTAGCAAAGATAAATGGCCGAGAGGAGTTGGAATAAACGGCTGGCTTACTGTAAACAAGCAGAAGATGAGCAAATCAAAAGGCAACTCTATGACCATAGAATCTATAGTAAAGGAGTACGGCGCAGATGCAGCAAGACTTATAGCATCGGCATCAAACGGCATGGACGATGCTGAATGGGACACAAACAACAACATAAACGGATTCAAGCAGAAGATAGAATTCGTTCTGGAACTGACGGAGATAATAGAAAGTTTTTCAGATCAAAGAAAACTTGCAGATGAATTCCTGCTTTCAAAGATAAACAGGCTGATAAGAAATGCAGAAAGAGAGTACGATTACATGAAATACAAAAACTCCATAAATTACTCTTTTTTCGAGTTTATAGATAGGATAAAACAGTATCTAAACTACGGTGGAAATAATAAGGAAACCATAAGATACGCTCTCACAGTGTTCGCAAAGCTCAATCATCCAATGTTCCCTTTCGTCACAGAGGAGATAAACAGTGCAATAAATGGAGGAGAAATTCTTGAAAGCTACGCAAGCTGGCCGGAGACAAGACAGGAAAATGAAAATGATATAGTGGAAAGTGAATTCGAGGTATTAAGCCAGACTATCAATGACATAAATAACCTGCTAAGGATAACAAAAAAGAAACCGGAAGAGATAATAATAGGGATAGCAGATAAGGAGAAGTTCGATATATACAACCTAGTAAGAGAGAAAGCGGAACTAACAAGAAACATCGGAGAGCTGAGAAAAGGCCTGCCGTCAAATGAGTTCGTGAACAAACTCCTGAAAAACCCAAAAAGACTGCCAGATAAAAAACTTGACGCTGAAAAAGAACTTAAAGTATTTAAAGAGATGGAAGAAAAATTAAAGGAAATGTATAATTGCAAGATAAAAATAGAAGAAAGTAAAGAAGATAAAGCTATTCCAGGAAGACCTATGATTACTATAAAATAGACAGTTGATTTTTTAATGGTTTTAAGATTATTTTCAATTATTTGCTACAGGTATTATGGTAAAGATGGTTCCGAATGATTTTTATTCATACCGTTCTTTGAATTATTGAAACCAGATGGAAAAAGGCAAATTGAACAAAAGTTTTGATATTATCGGAGACATAGCTATAGTTAAGTTTGACGGCTTTCTCAATAAAAAAGAAAAGATAAAAGCAGTAAAACAACTTCTTCAAAAAAACAAACACATAACTAAAGTATTTGAAAAAACTGGAATGATTACGGGTGAGGAAAGAATACCTAAGCTTAAGAATCTTATAGGAAAAGGAAGCATTGCTTTGTATAAAGAGAACGGTTCCTCATTTTACGTTGATGTTAAAAAAGTATTTTTCTCACCTAGAATGTCAAATGAACGGTTAAGGATAATAAATAACGTAAAGAAAGAAGAGAAAGTGTTAGACATGTTTTGTGGTGTCGGTCCTTTTGCTATACCCATAGCAAAGAAATGCACCGAAGTAAATGCTATAGACATAAACAAAATAGCTATAAACCTACTTAAAAAAAACATTGAATTGAATAAAATTAAAAATATCAGATATTACTGCGGTGATTCTAAAAAAATAATAAAAGGATTGGATGAAAAATTCGATAGAATAATAATGAATTTTCCTTTATACGCATACAAATTCCTTGATATTGCAGTGAAAAAATGCCAGAAAAATGCTGTAATACACCTTTATGCTTTTGTAAAAGACGGAGAATCCAATGAAATCAAACAATATATAAAAAAGATCTGTACAAAAACCTTCAAAAATATAAAAATAGAAGAACACAGCGCTGGAGAAGTTGCACCATTCCTTATTAGAAAATGTTTCGATATAAAACTTAAAAACTAGAATTATGGAAGTTTAATATAGAGTATGTCTATAGAAATTCTTTGTTCAGCTTGAATAATATAAATCCCATCTTGGTGCATAGAAATCTATTTTTGAAGTTGTAGTACTAAATGCATAACAGCTGTATGCCATTATACTCTTTGTATACTTCAATAGCCCCCAATTCTGTTTCTTTATCTTATTAAGAACTATATCAGAATAAGAAAGTGATTCGAAGAAATGATACAGTGCCTCTTTTTTTAGGACCTGGGGGGCTTTATCTGCGAGCCAAATTTCAAAATTTTTGGCTTCCATATCTGAAGAAAAATATATATCAACATTTTCTACTTTTCCTGAGAAAACGGCATTTATCTTATCAAATATAGAATCAGATGAGTCTCTAAAAGAATCTATTTGTTTAGATCCGGTTATAGAGAGAGTATTCATGTCTGTAATAACACTTGCCAAATTGCCTTTTGAACCGTTAACTATTATATCTAGAGTTCTATCATCTATCTGCAACCTGTTGTATATCGCTAACTTTGTAGCGAAAAGTCTGACTACACGGTTATTTAATTTATAAAATCTGACTACTTCACAGCCTGAGATATATTTTTTATACTTACTTTTGAAGATTTCTCCACTCTCTGATTCGAATATTATTATTGAATCTACCGCAAGAGAAGTTATACTCGGTATTATAGAAGGATTTACGGATAGTATCTTTTCTATATCTTCTATATATATTATCTTGCGATTTGACTGAAAAAGAGACTTAGAAACGGCAGAGCTTTTTATATTGTTAAGTATAGCTGATGAAACACTTTGAGAATCGTCTGAAAACTCATAAAGATTTATAACTTCGAATGAGGCATTTATGCTGTTTGCCAATGCCTCGGCTAGAAAATTTTTGCCCGTACCTGCAGGACCGTTGAATATTATCCTAGATTTACCATTCTTTATTAAAGAAAGAACCTTTGAAGATATACTATTGGAATAATTCTCGCAGAACATTTTTATTTCAGGCTTAAAGAGAGAAAGCATAGTCTACTTCAGGCTTGATAAAAAGGCTAAAAACGCCTGAAATTGTATAAAGGGAGTCGCGCCTTCGACTATCCTATAATCTGTCTCTGCAAGTTTTTCAAATATATAATTCTTAATCTTGTCGTTTGCTATCTCCGTAGTTGACACGACATTGAATATTGAAATCAGCAGTTCCTTCATGTTTATGCCACTGTCTATTATCTCCGAAAATATCGCCCTAGATTTTTTGAAATCTCCCGCCAAAGCGGCTTTCAGTCCTTCTATGGTCTTTGATATATCCATTAAACCGCTGCTCTGCAGAACCGCTTTTGCATCTATTTTATTAGATACGTTGGCAAGAGACTGCATAAGATTTACAAGATTTCTTAGATCTCCCCTTGAAACATATTCTAAAGCGTCCTTTGCCTCGCTATCTATTTCAAGTTTTTCTTTCTCTGCTATTCTGTCTATGAATTTTGTCACGTCTGTTTTTGAAAGCGGCTGAAATCTTAAGATTGCACATCTAGACTGCAGAGGTTCTATTATATTACTTTGATAATTTACACTAAATAAGAACCTGCATGTCGAGCTGTATTCTTCCATCATTCTTCTAAGTGCCTGCTGTGCTTCTTGTGTAAGCGAATCCGCCTCATCAAAAAGTATAATTTTAAACGGAGAATCTATTGGTTTTGTCCTGGCAAACTCTTTTACTTTACCCTGTATTACGCTCAATTTTCTGTCGTCCGATGCATTGAGCTCTATAAAATTCTGATTCCAAGTAGAACCAAAAACTTCTTTTGCCAGAACGACTGCACATGTGGTTTTACCAACTCCAGGTGGTCCAGAAAGTATCATATGCTGTATTTCTTTCTTTGAAGACATTGCCTTTAATTTTTCAACTATATCCTTTTGACCTATGACTTCGTCAAATGACTGAGGTCTGTATTTTTCTACCCATAGATCCATATCAAATATCCGCGAATAACTCTGCAGATGGAAATACGCTTATTCCATTGCTTTTTATTTCTAGTGGTATATATTTAGTCATATGCTCAGTAAGCCTCATTTTTACTACTCTTAAAGCTCTTATAAAAGAACCCTGTTTTTCTACCATATACAACGCGATTACGCCATCTGATGCAAATTCTTCTACGCCAAATACAGATAACTTATCTTCTCCATAAGGCATTTCTCCTATGAATATAGCTGTACAGTCCCTAGCTTTTATTATAGTCGATAATTCTATTATTGCTTTCCTTATGGACATTATATCGGAAAAAAACATCTGCAAATACGTCACTGAATCTATTACTATCCTCTGTGCTCCCATTGCATCGAGTTCTGAAGAAACAACTTCTTTTAATGAATCGTAATCTACCAAAGGAATAGTAACTAGCTTAATTAAACCGTTTTCAATATACTCGTTAATTTTAGGCTCAAAAGTCAAGGATTGCGTTATTATTTCATCTACGCTTTCTTCGAGAGTAAAATAAAGGCATTTTTCTCCTTTTTTTGCACCATCTACTAGAAACTGCATTGAAAAAGTAGTCTTTCCTGCACCTGGATTACCAGTTACGAGTATTACACTTTTCTTTGGGTACCCTCCATTAAGAACTTCGTCAAATCCTGGAATTCCAGTCGTTTCTCTTTCTATTTTTTCTTTAGTGTTATCCATATTTTATCCTTCCAGTATAGTATCCCCCATGAGTTGATATTTTATTCTTATAAGTGAGCTTTGACTTAGAATCTTTGCCCAAGTATCAATAAGTTCTTTACTTACATTTAAAGCTTGCGCAGCCTGAGAAGTTGTCACAGAATGTTTTTCCTTGATAAGTTGGAGAAGCTGATTGATAGGGTTATTTGTCATGATTTCCTGATCCTCATCTTCCGCACTTTTATCCGCTTTTTGCTGTTTTAGATTTTCTAGTGATATTTTATTTTCAGTTGAAGTCTGCCCTTTTAAAGAAAAATTAGGGTGCAAAGAATCAAGCTTCGCTTCTTTTTCGTCCAGCGATACTTTTGTATTTTTTTGATTCAAAGTAGAAGCTGTTAGCTGTTTTTCACCAAAAACGTCATTATTTTCTGTGGTTGTCGGCCCTTTTACAAAGCCTTTTGCTATTTTATCCAAAGCTTCCTCTCGTTCACTTAGGCTAGTTTTTAGCATGTCTTTCTTTTTATTTGATTGACTATCTATTTTTTTGGAGTTATTCTTAGATTCTTCATCAAAAATATCTGAATTATTGGATAGATTACTTGGTGTTGTATCTGAAAACATTTTTATTACCTTTTGGGTTTTTGAAGCCATATTATCAAAATTTGTGGCAGATGCTGTTTTTTCAGGGGTTTTAATACCTTGAAAAAGACCTTTAGGTTTGTTTTCTACTTTTTTACGTTCTTCATTGGCCATGGCTAGGCTTATTTGAGGTATTTCAGGCAGCTCTTTACCCATAGTGGATGCTGCTCTAAATAATGAACTGCTTATAAGAGAAACATCTGAATATAGTTTATATGATACATCTAGTATGCTCTGAACCTCTTTTTTTAAGTCATTAGCGTATTCCATATGATATATTATTATAGCACTGTTTAAATAAGTGTTTTATGTCTTACTATTAGCTTGATATATTCTTAATATTTAGTACTCTGATGAATAATTCAAAGTAGTTATCGTATGTTCTAAGCTTGATATATATGATAAACTACACACAGGAGCAGTATTGTTGATCACGGAACATATCTGTGCCGTCAGAATGTTTGCCGCGCCCAGCACAGTCTGGCCCATCGATCCGCCAGTAGGATTCTCTATGGAGTTTAATACGTCTGCATGCGTTTCATATGCCGGATTTAAACCACTGCTGGTAAGATATGTTCCCGCATTTAGATTTGCTCCGTCGAAAACGTACTGATTATTAATATCAAAGAATGGGACTCCACCTACGAAGAAATTCTTTATACCGAACCCATCTGCGGAGGTTACTCCACTGCTTGTAGAAACGACTCCATGCATCCCAACTGCATAAGCGTTGTTGTAAATAGTTGGACTTATCTGGCCTATACCTGTCGTATTTACCAGAAAAGAACCTCCCAGTTCATCCATAGGTTCAAAATTTATGTATTTTGAGGTGTAATATGCTCCTGCAATTAACGGCTCCGGGTTGCCGTCACCGTATGGAGCCTGTCCACTGTCAATTGCAGCCTGAGAAGTCGCCTGACTGAATAAGCTCTGCGAAAAGTTAAACATCAGAGTAGGAACGTTCGCATCGCTGGTGGCAGACCTGTCATAGAAAAGCTTCGTGAAATTACCGAATCTTGACAGAGCTACAGTAAAAACCCACCTTGTACCAGCACAAAACGGGCAGCCCTGTGCGCCTATGAAAACGAACGTTGGCTTGCCACCGCTGCTTATTGAATAATTTGAGAAATTCGAAGGTACTGTTATAGGGATAATATCGTAATTTTCATTGCTGCTACTGTTACCATAGACTAAAACGTAATAACCAGGTGAAGGCCCATTAGATGTAATCGCAGGTTTTTCATATTCCAAAGTTCCTGCAACCTGTTGTGCTCCGACTTGTGCAAGTTGGCTACCTAAATCTGACAGTCCATTTATATACGTTGAACCCAGTGATTCGCCGTCTGGTCCTAAAAAGAAGGCTCCTGATGCATTTGCATTAACGGTAGGTTTCAGCGATGAAACGGAAGATGAAGAAAGTATATGAAAACCGAATATAAGAACGACCAAAACGATCACTACCGCAAACACGCCTACTCCGATAGGAATGAACATATTATTTTTGCTTTTATTGCTGCTTTTGACTTCGGGAGAAGCATTTGCTGTGGATAATCTTTGGTTCTCTTCCCTCAGGCGCTGGATTTCTTTCAACCTCTCATTCTCTTTCCTAAGTTTTTCAAGTTCATCGCCTTTTTCGCTATTTTCCTGCTTATTAATCGATGAATCCGCATTGGTAGGAGCCTGAACCGGTTTATCATCCTGGTTCTGTTGATTACCGGTGACATTGTTAACAGAGCTGTCACTGCTACCGGTCTGAATAGGATTATCCGTTTTTCCCGCATTATTTGATTTGTCTTCCTCTGGCATTTTTATTCTATTACCTCTCTGCTTAAATAAATTGCGGTATTGACAGTATCTTCGAAAAGTTTATATCATTTATATAACAGAGCAGAGGATACTGGATACTGAGGCTACAAGTAAATATTTAAATAGCGATGGATAAATAATACAATGAATTCAAAAAGATTTGTTCTTATAGCTTCGCTAACCTTACTGGCGCTTATAGGAATTCTATTTATTTATGATTCTCCGGTTTCTTTTACTCACAATTTAAATGCGCCCTCTCTGCAAGCCAGCTTCACGGCGTTAAGTAACGCTAATTCAGACGTCTGTATATTCGGTATTAACGAAACGGAGAATTTCCTGGACTCGATGCCATACGGGTCATATATCCAAGGATCCTGCTGTAACTATATGGATTATAATGCATACGCAAAGCAAATAAACGGACTAAAACAGTATTCAAACTTTTCCGAGATACCCCCAGACCCCTATAATGTCTCAGTGGCACTTGTCAAGCAAATGGTTTCTTACTGGAATGCCACATTAACTGCGAATCAGAACGCCACCTTGACAAAAACATTAGCTATAACTAGCCAGATGGGCGGAGACAACGGATATTGTTGCTGTGAGTGCTGGGCATGGTATTTCCACGAGGGGCTTCTAAAATATCTTATTCTGAATTATAACCTGAGTGCAGGGACCCTTGGAAATATACTATATTTAGAAGACTGTTGTGGCGGACCCCTCGGTTCTGCTGGATTTAACGCATGAATATCTATAAACAATAATAATTTAGTTTTTAGTACCAGTATTTCACAAATTGACTTTCATATGAATATTATAAAGAGTCGCAATTGACGCTCCATGTTAACAATGGGTAGGGTGTTTCCAAACATCATAAAAGGATATTTTTACGCCGTCTTTTTTGTCCAATGCTTTAATGCCGAACCTAAGAGCGTTCCAAACGGTCTCCGGGTCATTAGAGTTCATGATTATCCCGATTTTCATGTTTTCACCTTAGTATTACGTTACAATTATCTTTCCATACATACCCATCTGCGCGTGCCCAGGATATATGCAAAGATACCAAAACGTACCGTCAGAATTTAAAGAGGCGTTATACGAGTATTCGTAAGCCTGTCCCTGCTGGTAATCTGCGTGCTGCACGAAAGGCATCATTGACACTAGACCACCCATGGCTGACATCGGCATATATTGGTATGGCGGGCCGGTTGAAGTGATTATCACGTTATGGTACTCGCTGGAATCAAGATTTACGAAGGTAATGTGTACAGTCGAGCCTTTCTGTAAGACCAGAGTAGGCGCTATCAGCCCGTCTATTACAAATGTATCGCTGGTGATATATGCCGACGGTGTGCTGTTTGTAAGGTCCACTGCCCTGTCAACCCCCATTGCCAAAACAACTATACTTACGTTTTTTGATTCAAAAGCTATGCTGTCGTTCTTTGGGAACACAACCGCATAAGGTGGCGTAGTCTTCATATCCTGTATTGCTGTCAGGACTGCCACCGGCGTGCCCGCCTGGCCCATTATTTCCACCATCATCGAGGCTATTCCTGTCGTACCAAAACCATCTACCATACCGCCGTTTCCTCCCATCATGTCTGCAAATATACTGCCGTAACCGGAGTTGCCGGCAAGCGAAATGGCGAATTCAATGGCGATCACAGCGAGTAGCGCGGCTACAATAATCAGGATGTATATCAAAGTATTTTGATTTCCAGCTCTTGTTCTGCTGCGTATGCGTTTTTGCATATTATTTACATGATGTTGAACAGATAAAAAGTTTGCCAGTTGTTTTAATTGTAAACTTTTTGAATTTAATTGGATTGCGGTATTGAATAGCCCGTTTTTTGTCAACTCTCCGCCTATTTCAAGGCTTCTTTGTGAGTTGCAACAACATTCGACTAAGCGCCGGAATACCGGTTTGCACCCTGAAGGACTGCCGTTTCATCCCTTTTGAAGCGATCAGCTCGCGCATCATCTCCTTGCGCTTCAAAAAGGTATCGTTTCTGCTCAGTTGCCTGCCTTTTACAGCAATGCATTACTGCACTTCGGTTTTTAAAGGTGAACGGACTTCCTCCTTTAATGGTCTGTTGTATACAATACCGCTATTTTATATATTTCTACACGTATTTAATACTTTAACAATGGAAACGGTTCTACTTGATGAAAAGACTTTAAAGAAGGACGAAAGGCTTTACATAAAAGGAATCAGATTAATGAGTTCTGTTAAATTGGATTACAGCACTGAAAAACATCTTTCTTTTCTGGTTAAAGGAGATGAAGATATACACAACGTTATGTACTTTGATGAGAAAAAATATGATAAGAAATGGCAGTGTGATTGCAAATGGTACACTCTGCAGGATAAATTATGCTCCCATATAATAGCTGTAAATCTGGCTCTAAGAAATGGAAGAATAAAAATTCCTAATAATAAAGAGACAGATAAGAAGGGAGATTAGGGCCTTCTCCAAATTTACTGACTCTCTTTTCCCCTTCCTTTAATTTATTATCATGCCAGTAGTCTATTGCTGCCATAAAACTCACAAGTCTTAAATTTTCTTCCTTATCTAACATTTCTAAACCGCTTTTTTTATTTGATAAGTAAATACGCGAGCCTATAACATTTCCATCATTTATAGTCTGTCTGTATACTAAAGTTAACCCATTCTTTCTTTTTGAATCATATAATCTAGCTAATATGCTCTTAGTCAAATTTTCCCTTCCATCTATTTTATCTGGATATTCTATGTACCTTTCTGTTTTGATAAGTGAATAGTCTTTCAAATCGATACTACTTCCTTTTTTACTTAAAAACATGTCAAGGTGCTTTAGGTTAGGTATAGAATCCTTCCTAGAGAAGTCATCCGAATTAAGATTACTTTCTATAGAATAAGATTTGCCTGCTTCTTTTAGCCTTTCCTTATCCACAAGAAACAGATCCAGTCTTTTATCTAAGTAAGTTATTTTCTTTGGGATTAACATAGAAAGTATGCATTCTGTTTTCCCAGTATTTTCATACCAATTATATGTATCTTTTGATTGCAATACTTTTAAATCCTCATTTTCATTGAAAAGTCTAAGTATTTCGCTATCTGAATCGGTAATATGCCCTTCTTTTACAAGGTCTTCTAAAAAAGGCATTTCTTGCTTTTTTACCATTATTAGTTTTAGAATAAAACTAGTATAAATAATTATTTTATAGAATTTGTTCTTAGAACCTTACATGTCCAACCATTGGGAGCGGCTGCATGCTTTACTTCCTCAAGCATTAATTCAGCTTGCTTCTTTGGATCTAATTTATCGAGTTCTATGTAGATGTAACCCTCTTCTGTTTCGTTGTGTCCCTTTATAACACGCAACACTGCTTCCGTTTTCTTTATTGCCTCATTTTTATCATTTAAAGATAACTGCTTTAAAACTTCATCTAATAATTTAATAATGGAACCATGTTCGGCTTCCAATCCTTTTATTCTTAGCTCATTTCCTTTAATTATACTTGGAAAAAGATATTCTTCTTCCCAGAACATATGATTTTTAAGAGAGTCTTTTACCGATAAAAGCTTATCTTTGTCTGCATTTGAAGAAAGTGAAACTAAAAACTCTTTTAAATCGCTATCTATTCTATCATGATCTTTTGTAAGAACATCATCTAACATAACAGCTTTATTAGAGTAAATAATATAAAGCTTACTTTATTGTAAAACTTCTAATTAATACTTAAAAAAAATTTATTAAATTGTGAGATTATCCAGACAAGTTTAATTAGATATACCTGCAAAAATTACTTTAATAAGTAAACGTATACTTTTTACTTGATTAAAATTTAGTCTTAATATAATTATTATGGAGTTGGATAATTACTAGTAAAAATTACATTGGTAGCAACGCCGTTATTTCCATTACCACTATAATCTTTTGCTGTACCATTTAAAGGCCAAAAACCTATTACTTTTAAGTTATTTAGATATCTCCCTCCAATACCATTGTTATATAACTCGGTTACTTGAGAAGAAGTTAATGTGGAGTTATATAACTGCACTCCAGATATTAAACCGAAACTTATTGAGCCTGAAGACTGCCTTGCCCTCCCTATATTGAAACCATATGGCATAGGAAGAGTTACCGGAGAACGCAATACATTGCTACTGATTAGGACACCATTGATATACCCATTTCCAATATACCCGGTAGGAGTCTTATTATAAGTTATAACAACGTTAACCCATGAACCATTAATAAGATTACCAAATTCCATATCTTGGACTGTTCCACTAACAGTCGATAAAATCCAAAAATCTAGCCGATGAGTATCCGGCCAATACATTAACCCCCAGCCGTTATTACCATTATCTGAATCAAACAACCCGTTATAAAAAGAAGATGGTGCTCCACTCTTAGGCATGAACCACAAAGATAAGCTAAAATTTCTTTGAGAATTTCCACTTGGATACAACAGTGATGTTGTAATATATGAATTTACTCCATTAAAATTTGCAACATAAGATTGTGCTGTACTAGCAGAGACTGTTCCTGTTATTGTACCGG
>DARG01000003.1 GCA_002503215.1 Candidatus Parvarchaeota archaeon UBA446 | reverse complement strand
ATTAATAAATATATTAATTTATACTATAATAATTATGAAAATAGATAAAACGAAGCTAATTATATTGTTTGTGCTTGTAGTTTTAGGGCTAACTTTCTTAGGCAAAGTAAACGCATTTCAATATTCTACTGTGGTAGTAAACGATAACATAACCCAAATTTCTCCTTATTATTCTTATTCTACTGTAGATTATCTTTTAACCTTGCATAACTTAACCTCTTCTAAATTCAATTTAAGTATACCTTTGGGTATAGAAGATTTAAATATAACGGATCTAAATCAATCAAAAATCACCCAGTACATATATCCTAAAACAAGCTGCCATACTTTTTCTATATCGGCAGGTTGCGAAGTAATACAACTAAATAACGTAAAATCTGGTCAGACTATAAATATTCTATACAGATATTACCAAAATTACACAAATGGGGGTTTATTTAATTCTACTATTTATTTTATACCATCAAGTTTTGTAAGTTTGCTTAATGTGGATATGATCCTTCCAAAAGGAGCTTACATACCCGATAATGCATATAGCGCACCGAGTATATATTCCATCGTCCAGGAAAACAACAGGTTTGAAGTAAAATGGGTCTTAATAAATCAAAGTTATATAAACGTAAGTGGATATTACATCAATCTACCGTTCACTGTCAGTTATGAACTTAACATAACCCAAAAAAAGCCATCTATGTACAATTACGCAAATATCTCAATAGTTATTGCGGTAATTGCAATTGCAATAATAGCATACTTTTTTATATTTGTTTTTAGCAAAAGAAAAAATTCTAAAGGCAAGAACAAGCTAAGAAAGTCTAAAAGAAACAATCAGATGTATAAGATATTAAGCACGGATGAAATGAAAGTATTGAAAGCCATAAGCAAAGATAAATTTGTATATCAGGCAGATGTAATAAAAACTACAGGTTTTTCTAAAGTAAAAGTAAGCAAGATCATTTCTAAACTGTTTAGATATGGGCTTATAAAAATAAAGCCGGATGGCCGGACTAACAAAATAAAGAGAATATGATATGCTAAACAAGATGAAAGGCTACAGAGCGGAAAGAAATATAAAACTTACTTTTATCAAAAGAGGCTGGAAAGTTGTAAGGGCTGGTGGAAGTCTTGGAGAATATGACATAATAGCTTTTAAAGACGGAAAATGCATCTTTGTGCAGATAAAATCTACAAGCAAAAATAAATTTTATTATTATGGGTATATGGAGGATACTTATGAAGGATTTCCTTTTAGACTAGCCGTACATTTTGACAGAGGCAAAACCCGCATAACCATCCCTCAAAAAGTCGTATCGCAAGAAGATGGTATAGATTTAGAAGAATTTTTGGATAAAATGGGTTAAAAACAGTTTCCAACAGTTTCGCACAAGTATTTTAATATGAGAAATATTTTAACGAATTATGAGTTTTTTTATTTTAATACAGTTTTTGCATACTCGGACGCAAAAACTGTTTTTATTTTTTTAACTTCCGAATGCTAGCTTTACACCTACAACTGCTATTACAAGAATAATCCCAAAAATTATGACGGTTCTGGGTTTTATTGTTATCTTGCTTTTATAATCCGCATAGTACTGTACAAGTCCTCCAAACGAAGAAGGCATTCTTGTCTGTCCTTTTTTATTTAGCATATCACCAAAACTAGTATTCATTATTATTAAACTTTTCCAGATGTACGATTTTATTTATATTCGTAATCGGATTGATTTTTTTGCTGTTTTCTCCTTCTCGTGGATACCCTACAGGGATTATACCCCTCACTATATAATTTTCTGGGATGTTTAACAATTTTCTTATTGGTTCCTGCTGAAGTGTGGCTATCCAAGCACTTCCAAGCCCATAACTTGTAGCAACTAGCAATAGATTTTCTATTGCAAGAGAAGCATTTTCGACACAAAAAACTTGACTATCTTCTTCCTCAAATATTGAATTTAGCTTTGATATATCACATACAACTACTATCATAAATGGACTAGAATCTATATTTGGAGTAAGACATATTTTACTAAGCTGTTCTTTTTCTGATTTGTCTGTAACTATTATAAATTCGTATTCTCTTATACCTCCTGCGGCAGGAGCCTTAACAGCTGCTTCTATTAAATTTACCACTATTTCTTCGCTAACCTCCTTATCAGAGAAGTGATAGGTAGTACCTCTATTTTCTATTGCGCTCTGTACATCCATTAATTTTAGAGAATACAAGCAAATATAAAGATTAAACGGATAATTATTATTTACTTTATTTAATGTGCTTATTACAATACAAATAAATTTAGGAGGAAACCCATTTTACATTATAAAGCACTCCATTGTTACCATTTCCACTATAATCGTTGCCATTACCATCCAAGGGCCACCAAGCAATTAAATTGTTTGTTTGGATTGGTCCACCCCCCATACCTTCATTATAAAGAGCTTGTATTTGAGAAGCCGTAAGAGCCGTATTGTAAGCCTGCAAATCAGAAAATTCTCCAGTTATACTCGGTGTATTAGCATTTACATACATACCAAACCGATATGCATTGCCAATTGGTGTTATAGATGCAGGGGATTCTGTATCGACTCCAGAAGCTACCAATACACCATTAATGTATAAGGATATATTTTGTTTGAGAGGATTATATACTCCAACCAAAAAATACCATTTATTATATGAAAGAGCTGAAGCTAGATCGCCTGCAGTGTTCATACCATATCCTGAACTATTAATTGTCTCGGCATATGGTTCAGCTGTATTACTACACTGCATAACTAACCCAAAACGAGGAACACTGGTTGCATTTGCCATCCCTATTATATAACCACATTGTGATCCTGTATCAGTATAATCTACCCAAGCAGAAAATGTATACCCTTCTGTCCAAGTATTTGTTTTAGAATTCAAAACTAATAAACCTCCATTATTGAAATAAGCTACTTCATTTACATTTGATTTACTACTTGACTTTCCTGCTATTGTTCCTGTAGCGTTTGCATTTACATTTCCTGCAGGTGTTGAATAAGAATATTGCAGTGATGCTGCCGAACTGAAAGATATTCCGCTTGAACTGCAATTCTCTCCGGCTATAACGACATTAAAAGTTTGACCGGGTGTAACCGTAGTCGGTGATATGTATGTTGACTGTTTTGAGGAGGATGAAGAAAAGCCAGAAGGAGATGTTAAATATAATTTATCTATTGTCACAGAAGAGGCACCATTTGGTAAACCGCCAACTACAAAAGAAATTTCTGTATAACCGCCTGGGCCTGCTGTACATATGGCTGAACTTGGTGTGAATGGGCTGAAACCACTGCTGGTTGCAGTTACACTTGAAGATGGGTTAAAGATACCCATGCTGTAGAGAATTACTGCTACTATTACTATGATTAAGATGGCCCAGCCATAGGTCATCATGTATTCCAGAGCTGACTGTGCT
>DARG01000030.1 GCA_002503215.1 Candidatus Parvarchaeota archaeon UBA446 | reverse complement strand
ATTTAAATCTTTCTATAATTTTACTATAAATAAAAAATTTTCAAATATTATTAGAAGAGACACCTTTATTTCCAGTGGAAAGTTATATTTGAACGATCGCTGTGTTTTATCCACTTTTAGCTATTATTTATTTCTTATGGAATAGAGGTATATTTCCTATGGAACCTATTTATTATATTTATTATAGTTCTATATAGAATATAGAATATAGAATAAGGAATAATTAAAAATAAAAATAAACAATTTTAATTTTAATAATTTTCCATAAGAAGTGTAGGTCTCTCTGTCTATTTAGTTAAATTCAATTATATAAATAGAGTTATATAACTAGATTTAGAGATAGTATTTAAATGTAAAAATACATTCTTATTTAGTTATTATGGAACCAAATAACCAAAATTCTGATTTTTATGTAAAGTCAAAAGAATCACAAAATAAAACATTGGATCCAAAATCGATATTTGAAGAGTTTCTCACAAGCAAAAGGATATTTAAGAACAAAGAAGCACTTTCATCTGCGTTTGTCCCAGATGAAATAACTCATAGAAACAACGAAATAGTAATGTTATCTAAAATAGTTGCACCGAGTTTGTTGTTTGAAAGGATATCAAACGTGTTAGTATATGGATTTTCAGGAACAGGCAAATCTTTAGTTACAAAGTACGTCGGTAAAAACCTGGCAAGCGCAGCGGAAGAAAAAAAAGTAAACGTACTCCCTGTATACATAAACTGCAGGTTAGAGAACAACAACACTGAGTACAGACTTATCTCTAATTTGTGTGGTGTATTTAACATCAACGTACCCGAAAGCGGCCTGTCCGTAAACAGTCTCTACAAAAGGCTGGTTAAAATATTAGATGCGGAAAATAAGTATCTTATACTGATATTGGATGAGATTGAGAAATTAATACAGCATGCTGGGGACGGCGTACTATACAGTCTTCTAAGGCTTAACGAATCTTTAAAACACGCTAAAATATCCATAATAGGCATATCAAACAATATAGATTTGAAAGCATCTTTAGACCAGAGAGTAAGGAGTTCTTTGAATCCCGTAGAGATAATATTCAAACCTTACAATGCAGATGAGATATATGATATTCTTAAAGTGCGTTCCAACGAGGCTTTCTATGATAATGCTATAAGTGATGGAGTCTTACGAAAATCCGCCGCAATCGTTGCCCAGGAACATGGAGATATAAGAAAGGCCTTGGATCTTTTGAAAGTCGCAGGAGAAACAACCCAACAATTAGGTTTATCCTCCATAACCGAAGAAAGCCTAGATTCGGCAGCAGAATCACTGGAACAAAATATTACAGAAGGTATGATAAAATCCATGACAAAACAGAGCAAGTGCGTTCTTCTTTCAATAATATCGGTTGCTAGAACTAAAAGGATGGGAAAGGTTTATAGTGGAGAAGTGTATGATGCATATCTAAAGCTTTCAGACAAATTTGGGTTGAAAAAGCTTACTTTCAGGAGAGTTTCGGATCTCATAGCAGATATGGACTACAATTCTTTAGTTATGTCACGGATAAAAAGCCACGGAAGGTATGGAAGGACAAGAGAATTGAACATTGCATTTTCTGTTTCAATAATAAACAAGGCTGAAAACATAATAAAAGATGAACTGAACTAAAAGCTTAAATACTAGTACCATTCAGTAGTTAATATGGTACAAATAAGGGAAATGTATAATTCGGGTTTGGAAAACTTGGTAGGCAAAACCAAGCTCGAGGATGGAAAAGTTAAGGCCTACAACGTAAAAACGAAAGAGATCGAAGAAATCCGCCTTGGTCTTTACAAGTCGTTAAAATTAAAATATAAAGGGTTCGTTAAGGCCGATGAACGAATTTACAGTGGTTGGTCTAAAAAAACTCCTTTTTATGTTTATTCTTCGAATGTAAAGGACGAAAAGGTATTTCTTATGGATTATCTTCATGGCAAAGGCAGACTTGACTGCATGCTCTAATTTTTATATTTTTTTATAGTTTTTAGTATTTCTTGTCTTAACATCTCTCCATCGTAATCAATAGAATCCAACGCCTTTCCTAGTTTTTTCCTGTTTAATATATATTAACCAAGGCGAAAAATGCTTTTCTTTACTGTGATATTCCAAAGATTCTATAGGCAAGACTCTAACGAGACTTTCAAAGCCGTTTATGTTTCCGGCCCTTCCGACTTCTTTTCCATCTCTTAATCTAAATACAAATTCTTTTCCTGGCTCCGCTTCTACATTTATTCTCTTTTCTTGTGTATGGCCCTTTTGCATTTTATAGTAATACTCTTTATATTATTTATGTTTTATCTTATTGTAGAGTTGGGTAATCTACATCACAAATACCTATTTATCAGAAATCATTTGTTTATGTGCGATTTTAAGGTTTTTATTACTTCATTTTTGTCTGCCACTTCAAGAACAACGACTTTGTAAGTTTCATTCTTTAGATGCATAGCAAAAGCATTTTCTCTGTTTTTTACGACGAAAAAGCCCAGGCCATAATTGGTCGTGAATCTACCATATAGATTATTATTTACACCCAAACTGGCACCTGCGACCTTTAAATATCTTTGAACCTTTTCTGCGTTTTCATCAACCTCATCTATGTTTGCATACGGAATTACTAATTTTCTCTTCATTGCTCCAAGCTCTTCCAAACCGTGTAGATCTATCTCAAAAGAATCGTCGTTAAATTTTATTTCAACCATTTAATTTAATAATTTTTGCATTATTTATATTTTAGATAATTTAGAATATATCATTCATTGCTGTAAATCACTTACAATTATATAAGATTTTATTGCCTTTCTTTCATCCATAACTTTATATGCCTCTTCTATCCCATTAAGATCTGTCTGAAAATCAAATACCTTACCCGAGTTTATCTTTCCATTAATTACATCATCAATAAGTTCCGGTATGTAGTGTCTTGCAGGAGCAATTCCTCCTCTTAAACCAACGTTTTTGAATATGACATTGTTTATAGGTACTTCTACACCGTGAGGAACTCCAACAGAGCCTACGATGGAACCCACTCTTGCAGAACCGAATGCAGCATTCATAGATTCATATGTTCCTACACATTCCAATGTGGCATCAGCTCCTTCACCATGTGTAAATTCCATGACTTTTTTAACTGCCTCAGGTCCGCGTTCTTCTATTATATCAGTAGCGCCAAACTCCTTTGCCAATCTTTGTCTTGAAGGGTTCCTGCTCATTACTATGATTCTATTTGCTCCAAGCCTTTTAGAAGATATTACTCCGCATAAGCCTACGGCACCATCTCCGACTACAACCACAGTGCTGCCTTTCGTTACATTGGCACTTACAGCGGCATGATATCCTGTACAAAGAACATCTGAAAGAGTAAGCAGCGATTTGAGTTTTTCTTCCGAAAAATCTCTACCATTTACTTTTACTAATGTTGTATCTGCAAAAGGAACTCTGACAAATTCTCCTTGTCCGCCGTCTATTCCATTGTTTCCAAAGGATCCGCCGTGCTCGCAGTTGCCCGTCCATCCTCTTACACAGTTTGGACATGAGCCGTCGTTGAATGTAAACGGAGATATGATAAAATCTCCCTTTTCCAAATTTTTTACGTTTTCACCAATTTCTTTTACAATACCGATAAATTCATGTCCAATAGGGCCGGAAGCATGAGAAGATAAACCGCGGTAATACCACAAGTCTGAGCCGCACACACAGGATCTTACTACCCTTACTATAGCATCTGTTTGAAGTTGGATTTTAGGGTCAGGCCTCTCTCCAAGTTTTACGTTTCCCTTTCCGTTGAATATTGCCGCTTTCATATTTTGTTATATACAATAAATTTATTAATGTTTTTTATCTTAGTAAACCTTCTACATTGTCATTTTACTTATCAAATGTTGTTAAAGGATTAAAAAATAAAGTGATGGCTTGTAAATAGTCATTTAGGCCAAAATAAAGCTTAAATACTAGTTGTATTCTCAAAATTATATGGTTTTTAAGGCTGAAAGATACGATTCAGGTTTAGAGCTAATAGTTAATGACTTAAAAGATAAAAAAGAGCCGTTAGCTTACAATGTATATACTAACGAATTCGAGAAGCTGAATTTAACAATAAGACAGAGGTTTATTTTGAATTCTAAAGGCCTTGTTAAGGTAGACAAAAGGCAGTATCCAGGATGGTCTGGCAGTATAGATTTCTATGCTTACACTTGCAAGGTAAATGGTGAAAAGGTTACACTTTTGGATTATCCGCATGGATATGATGAAAGACTAAGCTGCAAAATAAATATTGATAAATACAAGAAGAAATAAGAGAAATTCTCCTTTTATATGTAAGATCTTTTTGATTATAGAGCCCACCAAATAAATTTATAATCTATTAATCTAAGTCTGGCTGGTTATAATGGGTTAAATAAGTTTTGTAAATAGTCGGTATTAACCAGTTTGAAAGTTTAGAAAAGGCCAAAAATTCGGAAATAAATCTTTTTATCCAATCTATGTCAATTATAAATATGCGTTGGAAACCTAAAAATAAGCCAGAAGTTTTTTCATTTAAAGATTTCAAGCTTACGGTAATGAAATAATTGGTGTATTTCAAGGAACACGTGGCACAAATCCAGACTTAGACATTAAAGTTATGTATATAGACAAGTATACCAAAGCTACTCCAAGGACTCCAAAACATATTAATTGGGTTATTGATTTGCTTATCAAAAAAGAACATAACAAAGAACTCACACTTGAATTTATAAAATATTTGATAGAGGTATATGATAAAGTACAACCTTTCAAAACAAAGGCAGAGCAGCAAAAATGCGAATTGAAATATACTAATCTAGAAAATCTCAAGAAATTTGAACCTCTTAATACTTACGGGCAATATTCGGTAGAACTTATAGGCCACGTCATGGAATTACTTAGTATCGAAGAAAAACAATTTAAGGGAG
Source organism: Candidatus Parvarchaeota archaeon UBA446 (assembly GCA_002503215.1). GTDB lineage: Archaea > Nanobdellota > Nanobdellia > Parvarchaeales > Parvarchaeaceae > Parvarchaeum > Parvarchaeum acidophilus. Next base: position 40,435 of record DARG01000030.1, on the reverse strand, counting down.
CATTTATGTTTAAGACAGTGTTAACAAAACTGCGCGATACTGATGATATTTATGCTATATCAAATGCTGCGATGCCATTTAGGCATTAATAATTAATTTGAAAGTTTGCCTAATAATTTGTGATTACAACCTCGTCTATTTCTCCTCGTTTAGTTGCATCACAGTTAATCATTCTTTTAGCTTTTACTTTGTTTATAATATAGTCCGTATACAAGCCTTTTATGAAATCCGTATCACTGTTACTTAGCATAACTTTGCAACCCCTTCTATCTAAGTCTTTGAATACTTCAGCTAATTTTTCTTGTTCTTTGTCTAAAAAATCGCCTTTAGTATATTTTGTAAAGTTCTTGCCTTTCTTCAAAGGATAATAAGGCGGGTCAAAATAAATAAAGTCACTAGATTTAGCGTTACTTACTGCTTCGTAAAATTGTTTAACTTCTATATGCGCATTCTTTAAAAGATAGGATATCTCTCTAAAATCTTTTTCCGAGAATATTGATGGGTTTTTGTACCTACCAAACGGTACATTAAATTTCCCCTTCGAGTTTACTCTATACAACCCATTATATCCAGTTTTGTTTAAATAGATAAATCTAGCAGCGCGTTCTATATCATTAAGTTTTATGGGGTCTTTATCACGCATTTGGTAATAAAACTTTTCCGAATGTGAATTTCTATACTGCAGTAGAATAGTCATTAGTTCATTTGTCTTCGTTCGAATAATGTTTAAAGCATTAATTAGTTCTTCATTTATGTCGGAAAGAAAAACTCGTTCAGGGTTATATTTTTTTATTATGTAGAAGGCCATAGCACCTCCTCCTATAAACGGCTCAAAGTAACCCTCCACCTTCTTAGGTAAAAATTTAGAGAGTTGAGGTAATAGCTGGCGCTTTCCTCCGGCCCATTTTACAAATGTTGGAACTTCGAATGGCATGTCTATAGTAACATCTTTATTATATTTAGGTATCTTTATTGATTCCAACAGTCTTTGCTTTCTTAATTCCCGCAGTTTTTTGATGTTCATATATTATTATATACTTATTAGTATATTATTATTAAGTATATATAAGCTTTTCATTTTAGTAATATACCCTAAGGTATATAAATCCAAACTTTTCATAGAATAATATGCAAACAGTCTTAGATGGTTTTAAATGCGAAAGGTGTGGCCACGTTTGGCTGCCCAGAGGTCAGCACAAAAAACCACTCGTGTGTCCGCATTGTAAAAGTCCTTACTGGGATACACCGCGGAAGAAAAATAAGCTTTAAGATTAGTAATACACTTCAAATTACATTATTATCTATATAATTTCTTCCTTATCGTTGCATTGGATTTTACCAAGAAAGTAAACGTAAATTCTAATCTACCACCATTTAATACTTTCTTTTAATTCTGAAAGCCTTTCATCATGTGTAGGTTTTCTAAACACAAACAAGTGCTCATGCGCTATCTTGTAAAAGTTTTGTTTTCCGGCCCAATTTTGCCTTGTAGATTGCATGTTCCATTGCAACTTTATTATGTCCTCTTTTAGTGCAAAACCGGCTTCCAAAAATGCTTGCATGGTTCTAAAAGTAACTGGGATATAATGTGAATGCCGCCTAGTATCGCCCATCAATATCGCGCAGTATTTGCCTGGTTTTATAACTCTAAAGAATTCTACAGCTAATTTATTTATTTCTTCAATGAATTCAGAAACGCTAGATATGCTAGAGAGGTCACCCTCAACTCTATTTTTAGTGTAAGAAATGATATTTACATATGGTGGGTGTGTAAGAATTAAATCAATAGCGTTGTCTTTTATTAAATTAAGATTTCTAGCGTCACCAACAAAAGTTTTTATTTCAGAACTTGGTAATTCGTGTGCCTGAAAATTTAATCTGTCTAATGCAATCATTATAGCTTCTTCATTTATATCTACTCCAATGCCATTTCTTCCAAGAAGTTTACATTCAATTAGTGTGGTCCCAGAACCGTTCATAGGGTCTAAAACTATATCTTCAGGGTTTGTGTATTCTAAAATTAAATTTCTAGGGATCTGTGGTGCCCAATTTCCTCTATATTTTGAATTAAGATAGTGTGTAGCCCAATCTCCACGTTTTGGAAATGACCAGACCGTCGTAGTCTCTGGCGAAAAATCAGTAGGTTGAAGCATTTTGATCTGCTTTTGCATGCCAATTTCTATGGTGTTGTCTTCTATTTTAACGGAATTGTGGGTTCTGGCAAAATCACGAAAATTATCTAAAGTGACTTCTTTCATATTATCTTGTTGTCTAAAAAGAATATAAAATTTAACTATAGATGCTTTTTTGCGTGTTGCAATTAAACTTTTGGCGTGAAGAATTTATTCGCTTAAGTAATTAACAACCTTTTTATCCTAACACATCCTACTTTAAAAATGGAAAAAGTGGATAAAAAACAGGAAAACATAGTATTCTATCATATAGGCAGAGTCGTAAAGGTAATAAACAAAAACAACGCAATAAATATCGATAAAAAAAGTAAAGCCGTTATAGAAATGTGGGATAATAACGTTATAACCTGCGAAGTAACGAACAATAACGTAAAAGATAATAATTTTGTAATAGTGCAGTTTAATGGCGTGGCCCAAGTTCAAGGCATGTTTATGAAACCAGTTACTATTACCGATGTTTTAAACGATGAGACTGGCCAGGAGATCTGGGACAAATATAAAGGATTTCTGGATAAATCTAAACCGACACATCCGTTTACTGGTTAGACACCGCGGTTAAAGATGGTAGAAGAGATAGAAAAAATATTGAATTTTGAAAGGTTATCCTATCAGTTATATTCTAAATTATCTCACATAGAAAAGAATAGAGAATTAAAAGCCAAGCTTTTGGAGCTAAGCAATCTGGATAAAAAACATATAAAAGTCTGGGAAAAAATATACAAAGACCTTGGAATAAGTACGAAACCTATAAATAACTCCCTCAAGGTTTATTCTTTTCTAGTCATAAGAAGATTATTGGGAAGAGGGCTGACATTAAGCCTAATAAATTCAATGGAGAACAGAAAAGTATCTGATTTATCCAAAGTTTTCGAAACAATACCATTAAAACAAAGGGAAGAAGTTGTGGATTATCTGGTAGAAGAGCTCTACCAAGAAAGATTATTGAAAAAAGAGTCTTGGGAAGGAGGAGTTCTAACTCATGTAAGAGATATAGTATTTGGGATGAATGATGGTTTAGTAGAAGTTCTAGCAGCAGTTGCTGGTTTTACCGGCGCTATACACGATAACTTGCTTATTGCAGTAGCGGGAACGATAGTAGGCATATCAGGAACGATCTCTATGGCAGTTGGTGCTTATCTGTCTTCAAAATCTGAGGTAGATATAGACGTAGACGGGATTAATAGGCTAAACCTAGAACTGCAAGTGGCAAAGGAAAGACTGAAAGAAGATTTAAAGTACAAGTTGAATAACTATAAAAGTTTCGTAAAAGATGTTGAAAGCTTAATTGCAGAGTTGAAACTAAAAAAAGATCCTATTTATAAGGTACTCGAAAAAGAAAAAGATAATCCATTAATGAAATTCGTAGGCGGAGAAACTAACGTTTATCAAAAAGATAATAATGTAAATCCTTTAAAAGATGCATTATATGTGGGCGGATTTTACATAATAGGTGCAATAGTTCCTTTGATAAGTTTCTTTATAGGCTCAGTAGTTAAATCGAATACTTATTATAACTTAATCATCTCAGTTGTTCTCACAGTCTTTGTAATCTCTATAACTTCTCTAATAATAGCCCTTAACTCAAACGAAAGTCCGGCAAAGTACATAAGCCGGGCCCTTATACTGAGTCTTACCGCGGCTTTAGTTACATTTTTAGTGGGGCATGCAGCTTCGGTTTACTTACATCTAGTCATATAATGAGATTATTTCGTTTGTTAAAGCTGTATTACTATAACTCTAAGAATTTTCTTTAATTTATAACGGCGTTATATTTATAAGTGAACATCGTCTATAAACGCTATGAATTATATTGAAACTGAGAAGATACGGGAAGATTTTCCTATCTTGAATAAAATGGTAAACGGTAACCCTTTGATTTATTTGGATAACGCTGCAACATCACAGAGGCCTAGGCAGGTAATAGAAGGCATAAAGTACTTTTATGAAAATTTAAATGCCAATCCGATAAGAAGTATACATTATTTAGCAGAGCAGGCTACTTTAGAGTATGCGAAAGCGAGAGAAAAGATAGCAAATTTTATAGGCGCACTTCCAGAAGAAATAGTTTTCGTTAGAAATGCTACAGAGGCAATAAACCTAGTTTCCTTTGTTCTTCCATTTAAAGAAGGAGAGCACGTGTCTACATCATATCTTGAACATCACTCTAATCTTCTTCCGTGGCTGCGGTTGAGGGAGAAAGGTGTAGTTGTTGATATTGCAGGCATAGATGAAAATTACGACATTGATATGGATTATTATAAACATCTTCCAACAAACACAAAACTTGTGGCATTAACACACGTTTCTAATGTAACTGGAACTACAAATGATGTCAAAGAAGTAACAAGGCTTGCACATGAACAGGGCGCATTGGTTCTTATAGATGCTGCTCAGTCTATACCACACATGCCGTTCGATGTAAAGGACATAAATGCGGATTTTGTTGCGTTTTCCGGGCACAAGATGCTGGGCCCATTTGGAATTGGTGTTTTATATATTAACAAAAATATAGAGGAAAACCTTAAACCATTTTTGACTGGGGGAGAAATGATAAAGGACGTTAACATAAACAAAATAGTCTATGAGGACGCTCCGAATCTTTTTGAAGCAGGTACCCAGAATATAGAAGGCGCATATGGTTTGGGTTTGGCAGTAGATTATCTTAATAGAATAGGCATGCAAAACATACAGAAGTACGAAGAGGAACTAACAAAATATTTGTATGAGAAGGCGGAAGAACTCAGAAATGTAGAGGTATACAGTGGTAAAAGCAAGAAATTTTCAGGTGTTTTTTCATTTAATGTAAAGGGATTCCATTCCCATGACACAGCCTATTTCTTAGATAGGAAAGGGATAGCTGTCAGATCTGGTTTTCACTGCGCACAGCCTCTGGTTGAGGATCGGCTAAAGCTTGATGGGGCAGTGAGAGCAAGCATTTACTTTTACAATACAAAGGAGGAAATAGATAAGTTTATGGAAGAACTTAATAATATCGCTGTAAAATATGGAAGATGATAAGTTTTATGAGCTTGTAGAGCTGTATAGAAATCCTGAGCACTTTGGAAAGCTGGATAAATATAACTATTCTAAAGAGAGTTTCTCACCTTCTTGCGGGGATAAATTCTCCTTATATCTCGAAACTAAAGATGGAAAGATAGAAAACGCATCTTTTTATGGAAGAGGTTGTGTTATCTCAACGGTTTCTCTGTCAAAACTATGTGAATTTCTTATAGGCAAAAAAATAGAAGATGTGAAGGAGTTAAACCTTGACAGTATAAAGAAGCTTATTGGGATAGATGAAATAAGTATATCCCGGATAAAGTGTGCTACTATAGGTTTGGATGCACTTAAAGGTTTAAGTAATCCTTAAAGAATTCTGTATTAAGATAATAATTAATACTAAAAAACCATCCTCTATAGTCTTAATTTTTAGATTGTTATTAAACTCTTTTTATTCCTCCTACATATTTTAGTAGTTACTTAAAGTATTTTTGTCCGCAATAGCCTGCATGCACTCTTGATAGTAAGGGCAGTACTTGCATTCCCAGACTTTGTTATTGTCAAAATAGTACTCTGCAGGCGGAAGAATTTTATTTCTTAAATGATAATCCAAATCTTTAAACCTTTGCATTACCTTCTCATGCTCTTCTTTGTTGTACTCAACTTTGAACTGCTTTATTTCCAGGTTCTTTTTGTCAGCGTAAACCAATAAGCCGTAATCTGCCGGCTGTGCTGCCAGATAAAGGGAGATTTGCATCTTATGTTTTGGATCCGCTTCGGTTACCTTGTTTATATCTCCAGTGGATTTGGCTTCTATTATTATTTTTTTTCCTTCTTTGGTTTCTACGTAATCATCGATTCTGCCGTATATCGCAAAGTTAGTATCCTCTCCTTTGTATTCTATTTTTATAGGTTTTTCCTCTTCAGCAACTGCGAATTTTTCCGAGTCTTTAAGGGCCTTTGCTATGAACTCATGTACATTATTACCTAAGGCAAATATCCTAAGCGCTTTAGTTTCTGTAGGTTTCGATATAAAATAAGAATAATAGCTTCTACGGATGCACATTCCTATTTCACTTGGATAATAAACACCTATCTTTTTTGGTCTGGATTCTTCTTCAAGATATTCATCTATAACAGCACCTATATCTACATCTACCAAAGGATCATCATTTTGCATTTAATAAACTATAATCGCAAAGGATTTAAATTTACTTGTTTATAAGTAATAATGTTAAAATCAGATTTAAGAAAAATTTTGTATATTGGTATAATACTCGTAGTTGTGTTTGCTGTTATATTTATTCTCGTTTACTTTAATATAGATCATTCGCTTGATGTAAGCATTTTTCGTTCAATAAATAACATAAATATACCTGCGTTTAACACCTTCTTTGCCGAGCTTACAACATATGGTAGGGCCTATTTCTGGGTGCCAGTAGTCGCTTTAATGTGGATTTTAGGAGATGCATTCAAAAACGAGAAGGCGAAAAGAGGAGCATTATTGCTTATTCTTGTTTTCATAGTTATAATAATAGTTGGGTTAACACTTAAACAGGTTTATTATAGACCAAGACCGTTCTTGACATTGTCAAACGTTCATGTGCTAGTACCAAAAGATTTTGATTCTTCATTCCCGTCTGGGCATGCTCTTATAGTTGCAGCAGGTGCGGCGATAGTAATATTCTTTTTAAGAAAGAGGTACTCTCTGCTGCTTGTTTTAGAGGCAGCTTTAGTGTGTTTTTCCAGAGTATACGTCGGTGTACATTACCCATCGGATGTACTGGCAGGTATAGTACTGGGTGTAGGTATAAGTTTCATAATGTATGCATTGATATCGAAGTCTAAGTTATTCGATAATCTTTTCAAGTTTGTAGATAGTGTTTATTCTGGTGCATTGAGAATAGTTCATCTTAAAAAGTGAATTAATGATATATTTGTCAACATATAATAATTATTTATAATAATATTATAGTAATGTATGCGTTCTTCCTAATAACATATTGATTTTTAATTTTTTGTTTTATCTTATTTTCTCTTATTATGAGGAAAGTCTATGCAGTATCCTTTTGTCATGTACCCTTGTACTCCTCCTTTGTTAGATTCGAGTTGTCTAGCCGCGTCTATAGACGTTACACCATAGATGGTAAGATATGGGTTTTGCTTAGCTTCAAGATACCCTTCAGTGTCTAGAGCCATTTTTGTTTTATCTAACTTCAATCCATATTCTTTAATATTTTCTATAAATTTTCTTGGTGTTTCATTATACCCATCAACACTGAAAATTATTCTTTTAGCATGGTATTCTTTAGCTCTATTAACTAAGTCCTTATATACTATATCAAATATCCTCTTCTTTCTAAATGTCCTATGCCCTTCCACAGAATCTACTAAGAAGTTGCCATCTTCCAAGTAGCAGATTGCACTTCCTATAGTATTGCCGTTTACGTCGTATCTTATCAGCTTGAATCTTTCATCCTTGCAGTAATCTACTATACCCCCTTTATGGTTGGCAGGTAAATATACACATGCTATTTGTACACTAGAATTATAATCCAATGGATTGTTACTTTCCACTGCTTCTAATACATTCTTTCCTTTTACTATTCTTGATCCATTTCTGTACTCTGAGGCATTAACAATATCATTTATGGCCTCATTTTTCGTGTCTTTTAACAGCTTCAACGCGCCATTTATATCATTATCGTTGATATATGATATTATGGTATTTCTCAAATTTTTATAATGCGAATTAAACTCATTTCTTGCTCTATTGACAGCCTTTTCGCCTGCTATCTCCATAACAGTGGATACAGCATTTTTTTCATTAGAAGGATCTCTGGAACCTATTACAGATATAAGAGAATAGTAAGGTAGTTTTCCCACATCTATTTTCAGTTTTTCTCCTTTTTCTAGATTAAGAGAGTACTCTTTTCTGTTTTTCTCATACGAATTATCCAACAATTCTGTCAACTCTTTATACTGTTTTATTATTGTGTCTTTATCCAACATATCAAAAATTCTGCTTCCAGCTTTATCCAATAGATGGCATGTAGTCATTATTGCTTTCTTGGACCCTATATGTCTTGTCCGATAAGCAATCTCTAACAACATAATAGCAACATAAACAGATTTTATTCCTTTATTTTGCCCTATTTTTTCAGCAGCTGCAATAGTAGCTTCCCGGTTTCTAGTGTATCTAGCGATATTTGACAATGAATCAACGATACAATCCGAGTAGTCTCCTTTGTATCCTACTACCACATTAACTATCTCGTCAAGTGACATTATATTAGCCGCTTTTATTATAACTTCCGGATTTCTGTCGTAGAAAGCAAAATGTGAAAATAAATTAAATATAGCAGTGGCAGTTTTTTCGTTATACCTTCCTACCACCGCAGCGACTGCTATAGCCGCTTTAGGATCCTTAGTGTATATAGTTATTTTATCAAACAGATCAGACGGCGAAATAAGGCCTTTATCTGAAATCTTACCTTTCGATCTTTTTACATTTTCTAATAGCTCGTCCAATGATTTGTTAGTTTCCATAATTCGATCTGGATAACCTTTTATTCAAATTCTTCGACTTCAGCTTTTAACTTGCTTATCATGTTTAGTACTAAAGAATCTAAAACACATATAAACTTTAATTTTTGTGCGGCTGTTACGAAAATCAAGTTTCTCATCCAAAAAGATGGATTCAAATAAAAAACTATTGTGTAGTGAGTAGATAAAAACAGCAGAATACAATGTATTCGTGGTAAAATTAGGTATTTATGCAAAAGTCCATTACGAATGAAAAAAAGTATTTATACAGACCTATATCTATAACATTAACATGGAAGAAAAAGAAATAAAAAAAGGATTGATGGGTATACTATACAACAAAGAAAATGAAGGTTTTGTTCATGAAGATGACGCATATAATATAGCTAATAAAATGTATGAAGAATGGGGAGAGAATAGAGCAAAGGATTTCCTTGCCGCCTATGAAAAAGATAGAGAACCATTTAAAGAATTTAAGAGAGAATGTATAAAACATTATATGACAGGGGTTATAGCTATCACCCCTAGATTTATTATAAATTCCGCTTATCCTACTGTGTTAAAATATATGGAGCTGAATCTTAGGGAAAACAATTATAATGTAATTAAACTACTTGAAGAGGAAAAGAAGATGAATGAAGAAACAAGAGAGAAAACAAAAACCACGGATGAATTAAGTTAAGAATGGTAACTAAGTTAGAAAAGGCCCTAAATGATTTTGAGAAATCAGAACGGATTGCGATTCCTTATGTGTACTTACCATATTCAGGTAAATCGTATAATCCTAGGGTTGGATTGCTTTACGTTCCAGAGCATCAAAGAATATTCAAAGGGCACACGGCTACAACAAGTCCAAAAGCCCTATTTATAAGTAAACGCACGGATATAGATGAATTAACCTATGATAATAAAATAGACTTTAACGATGATTACTCTATATCTAAGATATATAATATGAACGATGGCGTTGAAATTATGGATCCAGAAAGGATCAAAGAAAATACTTCTGCTTACCAGTCATTGCTTGAAGATGGCCTTGGCCTGGACCCAAGGTACATAATAAGCAACTATAAAGAGCAATTAAAAAAGATAGATAAAGGAGTTTATAGAACGCAACTTATGAGAACATCAGGAGGCGGTCTTTTTTGTGAGATATGCTTATCGAATTCAATGATGTATGAGGACGAAATAAGGATATATGAAAGTAAAATTGAAACGATTAGGTTGTATAGCACAATGGGGAAAAGATTTGAAAATTTTGGCAAATATAAGGATGATTTTTACATGGAAGCAATGCCGCTGATTCCAAGTAGCCGCTTATTAAATAATATCCAAAAGACATGGGAGCAGCAGATTAAAGATTAGTTCAGGAAAGTCACTTTATTGAACTTAAGGTTGTTACACCATTATCAAGACTAAATAAAAAGGCCAGAAAGTGCCTTTTTTAAGTTTTTAAGATAGGGCCGCCGCTTATTTTTATCATCCTTTTATTCCAGTTAGTCTTAAGAGCCGCGTCAATTATATCATCTGGGTTTTTGGAGTATTTTGTGATTAATTCCAGCCCATAAGCAGTATTAGAGGCTACTCTCTTCCCGTATTTTTCTCCTTGCGTTCTTATCGTTATAGCCGCTACTTTTGTAGCTAATGCGTCCCTTGTACGATAAGCGATATTTCTTAGTTCATCAGCTACTTCCAACCCATACATTTTGATTGTCGTGTCCGCTTCCATCACGGCTTCTTTGCTTCCGGTATAACCGGCGATTTCTGTCAATAAAAATATTATACTTTTTCCTTTATCTTGTTCATACTCATCTGCTTTATGTCTCTTGAATATGCTTCTGCAATTTACGATGTTTTCTTCTTTGTACTCTCTTACTCTATCCATTACATAGTCAAGTGACATTATCTTAGCTGCATTTTTTGTGGACTCTTTATCATAATATTCAGTTAATCCGCTAATACTGCATAACCCTCTTGCCATATAGGCAGCCAGTTTTGTACCAACTTCTTCTTTGTATTTTCCTATAGCGGCTGCAGCTGCTCTGGCCGCAGAATCTCCTTGTAAATGTGAAATCTGTTCCAGTGCCGAACTGATAATATTAAGTTTTTCGTCATCCCAAACTCCTTTCGTTACCTCCAATATTATCTCCTCTAATGAAGTCTTAGTAGATGTACTCCATCCGGCAGGTTCTTTAATTCCATTGTTTTCTTTTATTACCATAGTTTTTACTTCCTTTAATTTTAATTACTTTTTAATAGGATATTAAGAATATTAAAGGTATAAATACTTTTTAGGCTCTGTTTTCAATTGTCATCTATATAAATCTGAAAGTTTTGTGTGGTAGCTCGAAGTGGCTTACCTTCTGGATCTTTGGTCTTCTGCGTACTTCTTTGCCATTAACCTTATTTCATTTAATAATTCTTTCTCGTCTTTATACATGTTATCTACAAAATAAGGTGTAAACGGACTGTAGTTCTCAAATGGGAAGTACAGTAAAACTTTTTTACCTGTGAAGTGAGCGTGCATTCTCTCTCCGTCAACGCCGCTAGAATAAACTAAATCAGAAAGGTATACTATTGTCAAATCAGTTTGGTCTATAAAATGAAAATCTCTTCTTACAGTCTGGTTGAATATGAGCTGTTTTAATCTTTCATTTTCTTCGGCAGATTTATATGCGTTTATATCTACAGCCATAGGATTAAAAACTATGAGATATTTTTTTATATTTTTTATAAAAGAATTCAATTGTTCATAGCCACTTTTTCTGTGTTCAATTGTGAAACTGATATAGGCCTTTGGTTTATCTTTTCTATACATCAGTTCAAATAGTGTCATTGGGTCTTCAAGTGAACCTATTATGTAATTCTTTTTTCCTACAGAATTACTTATCAAATCAGCAGTATAAATCTCAGATTCGGACCATAATGCTATTTCATACTCTTCTACATTTTTGTCTTCCCAGGATTTTTTGCTTTTTAGTGTGTTCGTAATTGTCTTGGGGTCGTTTACAACGGAAATAAAAAAATCCGGATTTAAAAGTTTCATGTCTTTTGAATTTATCAGCCCCAAAGGCCCGCCTCTCCACCAGAAAGACATATGGCCGTCTATTATGTAGTCTATCTTAGGATTTTTATCTATGCGGGATTTTATCTCTCTAAGCGCACTCTCTTTGAGTATCCTTACGTTTTCAATATCAAGATTTGGCAAGTTTTTGGAATTTATGTAAGGGTTAGTTTTATTTGCGGCTTTTATCATCTCATCTATAAGATTTATTATTTCTATACTCTTTCTGTTTTTTTTCGCGAGTTTTAGGGTTTTTTCCTCTAGTTTTATTCTGTCAGAGCCGGCTACAGCCGAACTAAACACTATCATATAGTTAATAGGCACGCGTGGCTAATAAGCTTTATTTTCTTTTCTTTAGCTTTCTGGGTCTTGTTAGATTAAATGGATTAAATACTTCCTTAAAGTCATTTTCATTCAATAATTTTTTCTCTTTTACTAATTGAGGTATTGATTTGTTCATTTTTACTGCTTCTTTTACTACTTCCGCTGCTTTTTCATATCCTATATATGGGTTTAAAGCAAGGCCGATTCCTGGGGTTTTTTCTACCATCTCAGCAATATGTTGTTTATTTACCTTTATACCGTTTATGGCTTTTTCAGAAAACACTTTACACGTATTGCTTAATATTATAAGGTCGTGCAGCAAACAGTAACTTATTATCGGTTCCATCACATTCAATTCAAATTGACCTGCTTGCGTAGACAGTTCTATTGTATGGCTGTCTCCTAATACTCGGAAACAGACCATATCTACCATCTCAGCAATGCTTGGATTTACTTTCCCTGGCATTATTGAAGAGCCTGGCTGTACCGCTGGAAGAGATATCTCTGCTAATCCAGTAATAGGTCCCGAATTCATGAGTCTCAGGTCATTGGCTATTTTTATTAAGTCTGTAGAAAGCACAGCCAATGCACTAGACAAGTTGAACAAGTCGGAAGATGATTCTGTAACTTCTGGCAAGTCTTTAGCCTGTACTAATTTTTCATTGATAAATTTACCTAAGTACATTATCGCTTTTTTAGTATATCTTGGGTCTGCGTTTATTCCCGTTCCAACTGCAGTCGCTCCCAAATTTATTTTTTTAAGTTCGTTTTTAGCAGTTTGTATTCTTAGAATAGAATCTTTTATTAGATCTGACCATGCTCCAAATTCTTGTCCAAGTCTTATAGGGGCAGCGTCCATCAAGTGTGTGCGCCCGCTTTTTATTATTTTGTCAAATTCCTTCGATTTCTTATAAAATGCAGTCTGTAGTTCTTTCAAAGCATTTACAAGGTTATTTGATAGTTCTATCGCAGCTATTTTTATAGCAGTGGGTATGACATCATTTGAAGACTGACCCATGTTAACGTCGTCATTTGGATGTATAATGGAATAATCTCCTTTTCTGCCTTTTAATTTTTCTATTGCTATGTTTGCTATAACCTCATTTGCATTCATGTTGTTTGAAGTGCCTTCTCCTGCCTGGTATACATCAACTAAGAACTGGTCATCATATTTTCCTTTTAATATCTCATCGCATGCTTCTATAATCGCCTTAGCTTTCTTTTTATCCAGTAACTCTATCTCTGAGTTTGCCATGGCCGCGGCCTTTTTTATCATTGTAATTGCATAAGTATACTCTTTTATTGGTTTTAATCCCGAAATAGGAAAGTTATCCATCGCTCTCTGTGTTTGTACTCCCCAATAGGCGCTATACGGTACCTTCACTTCACCCAAATAATCTCTCTCTACTCTGTAATTTTCCATTTTAATAAAAGGCAGTTCTTATATAAATTTATCTCAGTTCACTATACTTTCTGTCTGAAAAGTAGAATGAGTAAGAGTCGGGATTAGCTTTACTATTCATAATTTTAATGGGGGTAATAATTATTCAAATTCTATGGGCGTTGATTTAATTGTGGTCTATAACCTTTTTGCCTCTCAAACTTATGAACGCACCTGCTGTAGTGACTACATTTGTGAATATTATGACATATGTTACAAGGATAAGGAAAGTGGTAGCTTGCGGTATTCCATCTTCAAGTGCTAAAATTGCAAGAGTCGCTGGAGTCAATCCTTGCGCAAGAGATATGAATATCGGTATTCTGTCCTTTACCATGTCTGATTTGTGTGTTGATACATAAACCGCAATCGTTCTTGCAATAAGAAGCACTCCGAGTATTACTGCTCCAAATTCCAGGCCGAAATAAAGGCTGGAGAAAGACAGACTAAGTATTAATCCTAAGAAAACGAAAAAGAACGTCTTCAGTATAAAAGTTATTTCTGACTGTAAGTCGAATATCTTTTTCTCCAATTGATCCATTCTTATCTTTTTCCTAAACAGCTCGCTTATGAATTTGTGGTTTCCGAACACTATCCCGAATATTATAACTGCCAAATATCCGCTACCTCCAGCTTCCTGAGTGAGTCCGAAGGTAAGAAATAGAAGTCCAAGCGTAAGAACGTAAGTGTATTTTTGTTTTTTTAGGAAATTAAGAAGGTATATCCATATTATAGATAGTACAAGCCCTATGAATATTCCTATAGAAAATGTGGATACGATAGAGTCAATCGTGGAGTAAACGCTTGCCGTGCCGCTCTGGTACAGTCCCACAAATGTAAGGAAAAGGATTACTAAAATTATTGAATTAAGTGCAGCTTCAAATGTTAAAAACATTATACTTTTTTCTTTTATGTCTAATTCTCTTGATAAGGGTATTATTACGACAGTTGTAGTCTCTCCTCCTACAATTGAGCCGAATATAAGTGCTATTACAATGCTGAAATGTAACAAGAAATATGCCATAATTGTTACAAGTATTATGCTTATTGAAACGTAGATGGCTACTTGTACAAATGGTCTCCACCCATCTTTCAATAGTGTTCTTGCTTTTAGATCCATTCCGCCGTGAAATATTACCATCATAAGCGTTACTTCTGCAAGAATGCCAAGCAAAGGGATCAGTGAAGCAGGTTGTAGTACTTTAAGTACCGGCCCCAAAATAAAACCTGCTAATACCAAGAATAAGAAAGAAGGTATGTGCGTTTTTTTGAATATCTGTTCACCTATGTACCCTAAGAATATTATAAGTGCAGATACTAGCAGTATAAATGTAGTAGAATCAACCATTTTCTTTTTCTCCTTTATACTTGGTTTTATTTACTGTGGATATTAGTATACTGTTCATGAATATAGTCGCGAATATAACTGCAAATGTTATATCTATGAATGCTCCAGTACCTTTTATAGCATAGCTAATTGGGAGCGCAGCCATAACGGCAGCACCAGTGCCTCTGGAAACCATTGAAGATATAACGTCTTTCTCTTTTTTATTATATACGGATTTGTACAGTGCCATTCTTGTTGAAACGTATTTTGTTATTACAAGCGCCAATGCTATAGTAATCCCGAATATAAATCCAATGTAATCATTTAAGACTACCAGAGCACCGAAATAAACGAAGAAAAAAGATGTGGTAAGAAATGTAACTAATTCATTAAAAGATTTTGATTCTTTGTTAATGTTAAAAGATATATTGTGTTTATATTTTAATGCCTTGAATATGTTTTCTCCGTTTGCAATTACTATACCGAAAGCAAGCACAGATATAGGCCCGCTTCCTGATATCTCCTGTATAAAAACGTAGAGTAAAAACGCTATTGCGAGTGAAGCCACGTACGAATAATCATAATGCTTTCTCTGCAGATAACCCATTACAGGTGTCCAGGCCATCCCTATAAAGACGCCTAATACGGCCCCTATAGAGAATTCTGATATGACTTTGCCGGAAACAAAGCTCAAACTAGTATTATTTAATATGATTGCACCTATAAACACGAGTACAAATATTATGCTGAGAGGTTCTTCTATCGTGGCTTCGAGTTCTACTAAATTTCCAGATTTTTCAGCGCTACCTCTTTTGCTAAAGTTAGAAACTACAGACAAACTAAGTCCTGCTACTATAAGGCTGAGTAAAGTGGATATTATTAAATTATTAAGAAGAAAATAAGTGATGAAAAATACTACAAGAAAAGACAATATAAAGTTTGTCAATGCCAATCCCAATCCTCTGGATATGCTTCTTATAATTTTTCTCAGGTTTATGTTTAAACCAGCATTAAAAAGCACAAGAAGAATAATTACGTTTATGACAACGGGAAGATAAGCTATTAAAGAATTCCTTTTTAAAAGACCTAATATCGGACCCAATAGCAGCCCAAAAAACATAAGCCATATTATGTATGGTATTGAGGTCTTTTTTCCAAGGACTCTTCCAAGGAATCCTATTAGAAGGACGCCAGCTGCACCAAGCATGAGTTCTATCGACACTATCCCGTATAGCATAATTACTTTTAAGATTTAATTATTAAATATGTTTAAAATGGTCATTTTTTCGTTTTTTGTCGAGAGTACCCATTAAATTGCAATTATTAAATATAATCAGTAATTATACAAGTAATGGTAGATTTATTAGAACACGAAGGCAAGAAAATCTTCAAATCTTATGGGATAAGCATTCCTTCCGGTTATATAATACACTCATTTAAAGAAGTAAAAAAGCCGGAAAAAGAATGCGTTGTAAAAGCCCAAGTCCCCTCAGGCCATAGAGGAATAAACGGTGGAGTTGTAAAAGTAAAGGAAAAAGAAGAAATACTGAAAGCAATAAACAAAATTAGTAGCATAAATTTTAATGGATTTAAGGCAACATCTTTTTTAGTTGAAGAGATGGTGCCTCATACAAAAGAGGTATATGTGGGGCTTACTTTAGACAGAAGCAGAAAAATGCCTGTTCTTATATTATCACCATCTGGTGGCGTAGATATAGAACACGTACCTGCGAATCAAATAAAAAAATTTTATCTTGATATACTATTGGGCATGCAGAATTACATAAAACGGGAGGCGTTTAATTTTATAGGTTTAAGCGAGAATTATAGGGAAATATTCTATACTTTAATGGAAAGGCTTTGGAACGTTTTTACTGGGGAAGACTGCGAATTGGTCGAGATTAATCCTCTCGCCGTAACTTCAAGTGGTTTGGTAGCATTAGATTCAAAAGTAACCATAGAAGACGACGCATTATTCAGGCATAAGAATTATCAGAAAGAGTACACTTCCCTGGATCCTTTAGAAGCTGAAGCCAAGCGTAAAGATATCGCTTTTGTGAGACTTGGTGGAGACATAGGACTAATAGCAAATGGCGCGGGTTTAACTCTTGCCACAATTGATCAGATAAAGTTAGCTGGAGGTAGTGCCGGGGATTTCTTAGATCTTGGCGGAACAGACGATCCAGAAAAAGTTGCAGAAGCGATAAATCTTGTTAAAAAAGCAAAACCAAAAGTTGTTTTTATAAACATATTTGGAGGAGTCACAAAAGCAGATACAGTTGCAGAGGGAATCATAAAAGCTATAAAAGACTCAGATACAAACCCAAAGATAATAGTAAGGCTGATGGGCGTAAACAACCAAAGGGGAATACAGTTGCTTAAGGCCAATGGAATAGATGCGTTTACGGATATATCAGAAGCTGTCAAAAAAGCAGTGGAGGTTTCTAATTAATATGGCGATATTAATGGACAAAAACACAAAGGTGTTGGTGCAGGGAATAACTGGTCATCAAGGTAGGTTCCACAGCAAGGCCATGTTGGAATTAGGTACTAAAGTAGTTGCAGGCGTCACTCCTGGAAAAGGTGGTCAAAGGGTAAATGGTGTAAGAGTATTTAACAGCGTTTCTGAAGCAGTCGGAAAGACTGGTGCAAATTCATCTGTGGTTTTTGTGCCAGCAAGTTTGACAGAAGATTCGGTTATAGAGGCAATTGATTCTGGGATAAAATTAATAACCATAATAACGGAGCACGTGCCGTTTCAGGATATGCTTAAGATAAGAGATTATGCAAATATGCACGGTGTTACAATTATAGGCCCGAATTGTCCAGGCATAGCAGTTCCAGGGATTGGTAAGATGGGTATAATCCCAAATTCCACGCTTAAGAAGGGCACTATAGGAGTTATTTCCAGAAGTGGAACTTTAACTTATGAAATAGTTAATGTATTAACTGAAAGTGGAATGGGAGAAAGTACTGTACTAGGTATAGGGGGAGACAAAGTACCTGGTATCGGTTTTATAGACGCTTTAAAGCTTTTCAAACAAGATGAGCAAACAAAAGCAGTTGTAATAGTAGGTGAAATAGGTGGAGATGAAGAGGAAAAGGCGGCCGAATTTATAAGAAAGGAATTTGATAAACCAGTAGTTGCATTTATAGATGGAATATATGCTCCTCCTGGAAAGAGGATGGGGCACGCAGGCGCAATAATATCTGGGAAAACTGGCACGGCGGAAAGCAAATTGAAAGCATTTAAAAAAGCAAACGTACCTGTGGCAAAAAACTTTAAGAAAATTGCAACGTATTTGATCAATAAAATTTAATAAAATCGTAGTTAAAATTATGCACGGCATACTATGATTTCAGTAAGCAATAAAGCAAATATCACTTGTAATAATTTTGTAAAAACCTGGAAAACAAAGCTTAAAAATGAAAAGTCCTTTAAATATTATATGCCTACTAACACCAAAGCAAGCAGGATAAGGGAAAGCATAAACAGCATGGAAAGCACGATTAAAGATTCACATATATATTCACACACACACAACTAAGCACTTAACACTAAATACTGTTTCTTCAAGCCGTTTTTCTTTGATCCATTCTTCCAAGAAAGCACAGTCCGCTTTGGAATATATGATGACCTATGGTTGGGCTATCCTAATCATAGTCATAGTAGCAGTGATCCTATACAGCATGGGTATCTTCAATCCTTCTTCAAGCGTGACTTTCACTTCCTCAGGCTTCTCTCCGTTTATAATAAAATCGGCATTCTGCAACAACATAGGCTTAAAAGTAGCAATCCAAGCAGGTCCTTTGCCAAACCTAGCAACTTCGGTACAAGTAACAAAGGTATACATAACCTCAACATCGGGAGGAACCATATCAAAAAGTGAATATAATCTGTCTTCACCAATAACATTAACGTCGGGAAGCACAGCAACAACGATAATCCCGGCAGCAGTATGTAATACAGTAAACACAAAGTATTCCTTCTCGGCAGCGTTAACCTACAGTTATTCTACAGCGGCAGGCAACGTAGTAACCAATACGACAGGAACGGTAGCGGGAACGTCAATAGCAGGCAAGCCTTCAGCTTTGACGAATTATATACCAGTAACAATAACAAACACCCAATCTACTTCTACCCCTCAACCTTTCCAGCAGATGGTAAATGCTTCTTCTTCCGTATACAGCAGTTATGCCGCAAGCAACCTTCAAAACGTAGAATTCTTCTATTACAACGGAACGGTAATCCCTTCATGGTTGGCGCAATACAATTCTAGTTATGCTATTTGGTGGTTAAAGGTAGAAAGTATACCTTCTGGTTCTTCAATTACAGTCTATATGGGCTTCGCTCCAACTTCAACAAATCTATTCAACACAGTAAACGACGGTGAAGCTCCTCAGTTATCTAGTACTTATGCAGAGTATGATGATGGTTATAACATATTCCCTTTTTACTCAAATTTTCATGGTACTTCTCTAAATACTTCAAAATTCTCAATAGGTATGCCGGGAGGTTCATCTCCTACACAGTTAGGTACATATAGTGTTAATAATGGTTTAACAATAAAAGTAAATTCTACACAATCTATAGGGGTTATAACCTCAAAGCAATACAATGGGTATAATTCTTATTTTGGTTTTGGTATAGCGCCTCCTACTTGGAATAAAGGTGTTAATTTTGAAATTGTTGGCTCGAATGGACTAATAGCTGGCTCACCTGCGTTATATTTTCAAGATGGTTTATTTTTAGTAGATAATGATAATGGTCAGAGTAATCAAACTCAGGTAGATAATACTGGTGCACTAAATAACTATCTTTTAGTTTATAATGATTATTTTATATACGCCTGGTTTAATTATAGCCATGAAATTTATTTAACCACTAACGCTTATTCCTACGTAAATCCTAGGATTTTAGGAATTCTTAATTCATATAAAGGCAATGAAACTTTCGGACCCATCTATTATTATTTTTTAACGGCTCCTCTTCCACCAAATGGAGTAATACCTACTGTATCTTTTGGAAGCATTGCGTAATCCTTAATAAAAGTATAAGATATTGTACGATAATAACGCTAAAAGTTCTTTTTTTGGTAAACCCGTCAAAAAGGAATAAATTTTAACGAATAAACGCAATTATGCGTATTTCTTGATGTAAAATTTTAAATAGTATGCTAAACATAAACCATTATAGGTTAATTTTTGGGGGTAAAAAATGGAAGAAATAAAAAGTGAAGAGCAGTTTGATAAGGATGTTTTAAAAGCTACCAAGCCGGTTTTGGTTGATTTATGGGCGCCTTGGTGCATGCCATGCAGGTGGTACTCCCCGATAATAGAAAAGGTTTCGGATGAGATGAAAGAGAAGTTTAACTTAGTAAAAGTAAATGTCGATGAAAATCAAAGCATAGCCGCTAAATATGGCGTCGAGGCCATACCAACAACTTTATTGATAGAAGGCGGAAATGTTAAGGCAAGTATGGTTGGCGCCATGCAGGCAGACCAGCTGAGGAATTGGCTTAATAAAAATATCTGATGGTAGAATTTACTTGGATGACTGGGGGAAAACAAGGCAGCGGTATAGACGTTGCCCTTGGCCTTTTTTCCAGAGTGATGATGTCATTTGGCTATAATATCTATGGATATAGGGAGTACTTTTCGAATATAAAAGGAATGCACAGTTTCTTTACTGTAAGAGTTTCCGATAAAAAAATAGCTTCCATACCCAGCAAGGTCGATATGGCCATCTTTTTCGATAACGAATCTGTTCTTGGTGAGAAAAACGAGCGTGGGGAGGCAGTACATGATGGTCATATAAGAGATATAAAAGAAGGGGGCGTACTCATAGTCGATAGCAAACTTGATAAAAATAAAATAGGCAGGCAGGATATAACTATACTCGATATAGATTTTGATGCAATAATAACCAGTGTCGCCAAAAAACTTGGCAAGCGGACAAGCGAGGTTGTAATAGCCAAAAACATTATTTGTGTTGCGGCTTCATGTTATCTCATTGGGCTTGACGAAGCAGCTACAGTAGAAGCAATAAGAGAAGAATTTGCTAAGAAGCCAAAAAGTGTTGTTGATCTAGATATCTCCGTTTCAAATGAAACAGTAGATTATCTTAAAAAGAGAAGCGAAACCATTGCGAAAGAAACATTAAATCATGTTAAGAGCAAGGGGATAGAACCCATAAAGAAACTGGAAGATGTACCCAGTACAACACAGCTATATATGGAAGGGTTCGCATCTACTGCCATAGGCAAGGCGATAGCCGGGTGCAAGATGCAGATTTATTATCCTATAACTCCGGCAAGCGATGAAAGTGTTTTCATAGAATCTCATCCAGAGTTGGGTATACGCGTAGTACAACCGGAAAGCGAGTTGGCCGTTTTGGCAATGACAACCGGTGCAGCTATAGCGGGTGCTCGTGCTTCCAGTTCGACTTCTGGGCCAGGGTTATCCTTGATGTCTGAAACAGTTACATGGGCGGGCATGAACGAAGTTCCGATAGTATTGGTCGATCACCAGCGGGGTGCACCTGCCACAGGCCAGCCAACAAGGACAGAGCAGCCCGATCTTATGTTTGCAGTCCATCAGGGACATGGTGATTTTGGGAGAATAATACTTGCTCCAGGAGATATCGAAGAAAGTATAAAGATGACCGCCGAGGCATTTAATTACGCCGAGGTTTACCAGTTGCCAGTTATAGTTCTCGGTGAAAAGGCAATATCCCAAGGATCAATGAACATCGATAAAAAGACGATAACCAATATAAAAGACAGTTATAAAATCAATCGCGGCAAATTGGTAGAAAATGTTGACAGCGGATACAAGCGTTTCAAATTTACAAAAGACAACATATCCGAAAGGATTTTACCGGGAAATCCAAATGCTATTTTCTGGCTGACAGGAGATGAGCATGATGAATGGGGGCATGTATCTGAAGATCCCAACAACAGGATAAAGATGATGGAGAAGAGAAACGGGAAATACCAGCAAATCCTGAGGGATTTAAAGCCGGAGGAGAAGTTTACCCTTACAGGGAATCCCGAAGAAGCGGATCTTCTTCTAGTAACGTGGGGAGGCCCGGTCACAGCCGCTAGGGAAGCCATAAGCGGTAAAAAGGTGGCACTTCTGCAGATTAAATTGATACATCCTCTTCCTTCTGAGGTTAATGAAATACTCAAGAAGGCGAAGAAAGTCGCAATTTTGGAGGAGAACATAACAGCGCAGTTAAAACAGCATATTGCATCTGTTACAGGCTTTGTTATACCCAACGAGATATTAAAATACAATGGTAGGCTGGTAAGGTACGATGAAGTCGCTGATGCAATCGACCGTGTAATAAAAGGAGAGAAGAAGGTGGTTTTAAATGGTTACTGATGTCAAAAGTTTGACTTCAAATGAATTTAATGACTGGTGTCCAGGGTGCCTGCTGCCTGACAACACAATAATAGGAAATCCTTCTGCAAAGGCCATACAGGCATTCAAGGAAGGAGACAAAGTTCTAGGAAGCGACGGTTACTTCCATAAAATAGATAAAGTGATGACACATATACATAGAGGTAGGATATACAAGTTGCGTACAGCGTACTTTGGAGAGACTACTTTAACGGATGAGCATCCTGTCCTCACAGTCAAAAAAGAGAACGTTGCCAAAGGTATTCTAAGAACAGAGTGGGTCGAGACCGGAAAGCTTAGAATCGGAGATTACGTAGCTTATCCGATAATGAAGCCGGAAAAAGATATGGATTCGCTTCCTTTAGTCTATGAAAAGAAAGATAAGGACACTAGAAGCAAAGAATTACCTAAAGAAGTTAAAATAGACGAAAACTTTCTTAGGTTAGCGGGATATTATATAGCCGAAGGCAATGTGCATAGGAGAGAGATACAGCTGACATTCGGCGGCGATGAATACGATCTTGCTGGAGATGCTAAAAATCTTTTCAATAAAGTTTTTGGGTTAAAGGCTACGATTAAAGACAGGTCCAAAGAAAAAGGTTCGATTGAAGTACATGTAAGTTCATCCTATCTATCCGAAATATTTATGGATTGGTTTGGTGATTGCGCAGCAGAAAAAAGGATACCGCACGAATTCGTGTTACTGCCTAAAGAGAAGCAAAAAGCACTTCTTTTAGGTCTTTGGAAGGGAGACGGCTATGTTAATACAAAGAGTCTAAGAGCGGGCTATAAGACTATCTCACCCGTGCTTAAAGAACAGATAAAAATGTTGTTGCTAAGACAGGGCGTTATTCCTTATGTCTATGAGAATAAAGCATATGGCATGCGTAAAAAATCATATTCTGTAGAAGTAAAGAACAGGCATTACAATAAATTAATGAAGGTTTTGGGAGTTGTTTCTAAAGAATCAAAGACCTCAAAAAATGCCAACGTACTATCTTTGATGGATGAAAATTACATATACTTGAGGATAAGAAGCTTAGATTATTTCAATTATGAAGGACCAGTGTATAATTTTGAGGTAGCCGATGTAAATTCGTATGTCAGCAATTCTGCGACTCTGCATAACTGCGGCGACAGCGGAATAGTTTTAGCGGTCAAGAATGCCATAGTAAAAGCAAATCTTGATCCTCACAAGACGGTAATCGTTTCAGGCATAGGCTGTTCGTCTAAATTGCCGCATCTTGTAAATGTTAATGGAGTTCACACTCTCCATGGAAGACCAATACCTTTTGCGGAAGGAATAAAGCTTGCCAATCCCGAATTGACAGTTGTATTGGATAGCGGAGACGGAGATACATATGGAATAGGCGTAGGACACTTTATAAGCGCCGCTAGAAGGAATACTGATATAAAATTGTTTATACACGATAACGGAGTCTATTCGCTTACAAAAGGCCAGGCCAGTCCGACTTTGCCGGAAGGCAGGAAAACAAAGTCGCTTCCAGCTCCAAATATAAACGGTGCCCTGAATCCTTTGTCACTGGCAATAATGGCCGGCTACAATTTCGTAGCAAGGTCCCAAAGTTATAAAGTCAATGAACTTTCTGACATAATGGTTAAAGCCATACAACATAAAGGTCTTGCATTAGTTGATATAATGCAAGGCTGTCCTACTTACAACGAGGAGTTTACTTCAGCCTCCTGGTTCAATACTCATTTGAAATCTTTGCCGCAGGAATACGACGGGTACGTAAAAGACCCGTTAAACAAGGAAGAAGTAAACCAGAAAAAGATAAATGCAATCAATATGCTTCTAAGCGAAGACGCAGATAATATGCACACAGGTATATTCTTTGAAAATGAAGATCCAGATACTTTTGAGGACAGACTCCAAAAAAGAAATATGGCCCCACCATTGTCTCAGAAAATTTCCGATGAAAATGGAAATTCTATTACAGATATAGAACCTTTGTTAAAATCTTTGGAAGTTTAGATATGACAGAAGAAGTTGAAATAAAAGAAGGATTACAGGGAGTATACATAGCCAAATCTAGTATAAGTAAAGTAAATGGCGAAGAAGGCAAACTTTATTATCGCGGATATAAAATAGAAGATCTTGCAGAAAAATCCACATATGAAGAAGTCTGCTACCTTATATTATATGGAAAGCTTCCAAATTCAAAGGAGTTAGACTCCTTTTCAAACGAGCTTAAGAAAGAGAGAATATTATCAGATGAAACAATAGAAATAATAAAAAGGATGTCTAAAAAAGCCCATGTTCTCGATACTCTAAGAACTGCAATGTCATCAATTTCTGCGGATGATCCTGAGCCGTATAGCAGTGAGGAAGAGAAGAACGTGCACAAAGCAGTAAAGATAATAGCAAAAACCGCTACAATATCTGCTGCTATAGGAAGGGTACGCAAAGGAAAGGACATCATACCACCAGACGATTCATTGGGGCACGCCAAGAATTTCCTGTACATGTTGACAGGAGAGAAACCCGATAATAAGAAGGCAAAGTTGATGGATGTTATGTTTATTCTCCATGCAGAACACAGTTCCAACGCATCCACTTTCGCTGCATTGGTTGCATGCTCCACGCTTGCGGACATATACTCAGCAGTTGTTGCAGGGGAAGCAGCTTTGAAAGGACCCTTGCACGGTGGTGCAGATGAAGCTGCTGTGAAGATGATGCAGGCAATCGGAGAGCCTGGAAACACGGAGAAATACATAAATGAAGTTCTTGCCAGCAAGGAAAAGATAATGGGCTTCGGGCACAGAGTATACAAGGCTTATGATCCAAGAGCCAGGATCCTAAAGAAGTATCTCGATGAAATAGACGGTAATGGAGAAGAAGAGGTCAACAAGCTCGTAAAAATAGCCTTGAACACTGAGAAGATAATGGTAGACAGGTTGGGTAAGAGCCATGGTATATGGCCGAATGTGGACTTCTTCGCTGGTCCTTTGTATATGCATTTGGGTATAGAACCGGAGCTTTTTGATGTCATATTCAGTTCCAGTAGGACAGTTGGTTGGTGTGCCCATGTGATAGAGTACTGGCGAAATAATAAGCTGTTCAGGCCTTTGGAAGAATATGATGGAGCACTTGATTTAGAATACAAGCCAATTAATGAAAGGTGATAACTTAGTAAGTAATTGTAGGTAAATAAACCCCCAATAAAATAATTTTTATAGTCATCCAATTATTATATGTGTGGCTAAGGAAAATAGTATATGACAAACATAAAAACATTCAGCAAGACACGCGCGCTTGCTTTTACATCATTGGCCCATTTTGCTAATGATGGAAATTTTCTTCTTTTTTCATTGCTTGTAGTATACTTTTCAAAGATTCCGGGTATAAACATCGCATTTTTGGGAGTAAATGCTATAATATATAATATAATTTATGGGGTTCTAAGCCTACCAATAGGTAGGATAGCAGACAAGTTGAATAAAGATTCACTTCTTATATTTATAGGTATTTTCTTAGAGGGACTTGCTGCGTCTTTATTTGGTTTCGCGTTTTTTTCTGGGAGTTTTTATCTTGTTTTTATAATATTAGGTTCGATCTCTTTAGGGGCTGGGCAGGCATTTTATCATCCACTTGGTGCGTCAATTCTGTCGTTTGTTTATAAAAAAGATAAGCTAGGAGTAGCCCTTGGTATAAATGGAGGATTTGGAAGTACTGGTAGGGCTTTGCTTCCTTCAGTAATAACGTTCTTTATTTTGATTTTCGGTTCCTTTACAGGTTTAGAATATCTTGCAGTTTATACTTGGGTTTTAGCAATGATAATATACTTTGGGCTACGCGGGTTCAGGCGTGTTTACAGTAAACAAAAAGTCGTTAAAAAACATTTAAAGCTTACTAAAAAACTTAAGCTAACTTTATTAAGAGTCTCGATTCCAGTTTTTTTAAAAGGAGCATTTTTGATGGGTACGGTTATATTCGTAGCTAAATACCTAGATCAAATTACAGGATCTGTAACACTTACTGGAATAATACTGACCCTTAGTTTTATACCTGCGATAGCGGGCCAGCCTTTTTTCGGTTATTTGACCTCAAGAAAAGGTGGCAAATATATAATCTCGATTACATCCATCCTATCTTTTTTTATGTTTATAATATTTCTATCATTTAAAAATATAGTTGTAATAACTCTCTCATATGCTATTTTGGCATTTCTTTTATTCAACGGTTTTTCCGTATTATTGGATTACACATATCAGCTGGTTCCGAAAGAACATTATTCTACGGCTTATTCAGTTGTATGGGGTTTAGGAAATATACTTGGAGGGGCATTTGGTATAGCTCTAATGACTTTTTTCCTGACTTTTACAAATATATTCACTTCAATGTTTTATATGGCATTTGTATTGCTCGCTTCTATAATAGTTCTTCCACTTCTTCCTCGTGAAAGGGCGGATAAATTATAGTCTTGTAATTTTAAAGTGATATTATCTATTATGTTAATCAATTTCGTATAAATAAATCAATTATGTGTTGTTTATGTTTTAACTACTGTGTGTTTTATTTGATTTTATTAAACCGGATCCTATAGACACAACGAACAATACAGTTCCTATCACAATGACAATTTCTTCTATCTGAAGCGTAATCAAATCAAATTTGTATATAAATGCAGCAGCTATCATTAGCAAAAGGCCGACAAAAAACAAAGGATACCTGTATCTATCAAAAGATTTCATATTATAGCACCTGCAATATTCTAAAATCTATAGGCCAACCCGCGGCCAAAGCTCTTAGGTATAAATCTAAAAGAATTATGACTACAAGGCTTATAAATGCCCAATCCTCATGTCTTTTATTCAGCATAGATTGCGCGTTGAAAAAACCTTTTCTAGCTTTGGGATTTAAGCTGCAATCATAACACTTTACATTACCTCCTGCGAAAACATGTCTAAAGGCGTGGCATGAAAATACCCAAAGAGTAAGTAATATTGCGTTTAATAGTATAAGAACGCTTGCAAATCTTAATACAAATCCTCCAAAGTATGTAACGGAAACATAAAAGTCATAGTAAAAAAATGGCAGTAATATTATCCCAGCGTATAACAAATATCTATGCAAGTTATTGAATGCAAATAAAGATGTCTCTCCAGAATATCCTCTACTATTGCTATCTCCTCTTTCATCGGCAGCGCAGCTCTGTGGGTGATTAAACACATTTCTGTAGTAATCTTTTCTATAAGCGTAGCATGTAAGTCTGAATAGTCCCACAACCGGTAGGACAAGTATTGTAGGAGAATAGAATGGGTCTATTAACCCTTTATATTCCTTTACGGGGAAAACTACTAGTGCCAAAATAGCAAATATCAGTATCGCTATAAATGACCATAACCTCCAGTTAGGTTCAAAGAGCTCTGGTATAGCTTTTTTTATGCTGCCTAAAACGTTTGAATTTTTATTTTCCATTCTTAGTCCTCAATTTTTTAAACAGCATGGTTAATGGATCATAATAACTATCTACAATGCTCTCTTTTTCTGGTATTATTGCATTATCAGTTATAGCTATGTGTTCTGGGCACACTGACTGACAGCATTTTGTTATGTTGCAATATCCCGCTCCGCCTTCTTCGTGCAAAAATTTAGACCTGTCTATATTATCAAGAGGGTGCATGTCAAGTGATGCAGCTTTTACCATAAACCTTGGACCTATATAATTCTTATCATGCTCTCTTATCACATGGCATACATCCTGACAAAGAAAACATTCTATGCAGTTTCTGAATTCTCTGGATCTAGATACATCTATTTCATCTATTACCCATGGTTCCTTTAGGTTTGGTTTAGGTGTAAATGCGGGTATCTTTTTTGCTATCTCCCAGTTTCTGGAAACGTCTGTAACCAAATCTTTAACCACTGGGAAAGCCTTCATCGGAGTTACGCTTATTTTATCACCAATAGAATCAACTCTGGTTTTGCACATTAACTTCGGCATTCCATTTATTTCTGCCGCACACGAGCCACATCTTGCGGCTTTACAGTTCCATCTTACCGCTAATGAGGGGTCAAGATTGTTTTCAACGTAATGAACGGCATCAAGAACTACCATCCCTTCTTTTACTGGCACGGAAAATTCCTGGAAATGCCCTTCTTTGTCTTTTTCTGGGTCAAACCTATAAATGTTTAATTTTATTTCTTTATTCATATTTTTCCTCAGGTAATATCTCTGCCAAGTGTGGGGGCAGGTCCGGATAAGTCGAGGTGTAACTTTCTAGTTTGTCGCCATTTTTTCTAAATATTATATTTTTAAGCCAATTTTTATCTTTTTTAGGAAAGTCACTTCTGAAGTGAGCACCTCTGCTTTCTTTTCTTAATATCGCTCCTTTTACAAGTAATTCAGAAATTGTAAACATGTTGTAAAGTTCCATACATTGTAATAAACCCGGGTTGAATTTTAAACTTCCATCAATGCCGACTTTACTGTAATCTTTCTTTATTTCTTCTATATCCGATAATGCTTTTTTAAGGCCATTTTCTTCTCTTATTATTCCAACATTTTCTGACATCGTATTTCTGAGTTTTTCAGTTAATGTATACGGGTTTATACCATCTTTTTTGAGGAAACCTTTTATCCTGTTTATTTCATCCATTACGACTTTTTCGCCGATTTCATACTCTTTGGCTTCTTTTGCATATAACGATGCGCTTTCTCCAACATATTTACCAAAAACAAGTAAATCTGCTAGAGAATTTCCGCCAAGTCTATTTGCTCCATGAACCCCAGAGGCGGCTTCTCCAACTGCAAACAGTCCTTCTACATTTGTTGCGTTTGTATCAGGGTCTACTTTTATTCCTCCCATATAATAATGAGTTGTTGGAGCTACTTCCATTTTCTCTTTTGTTATATCTACACCTGCAAAATCCATAAACTGGGTATACATACCCGGTAATTTTTTCATTATAAAGTCCTTTCCTTTGTATGATATATCAAGGTAAACCCCTCCGTGTTCCGTTCCTCTTCCTTCTTTTATCTCGTTGTATATAGCTCTAGCGACTACATCCCTTGCGTCCAGTTCTTTTTTGACAGGAGAGTACCTCAGCATGAATCTCTCCCCTTTTGTATTATACAATAAACCACCTTCTCCTCTAACTCCTTCAGTTACTAAAAGTCCACGTACTCCAGAAGGCCATATCATCCCTGTAGGGTGAAATTGTATCATCTCCATATCTCTAACTTCGGCGCCGGCATCAAATGCCAAAGCAATGCCATCACCAGTGCTTTCCCAAGAATTAGATGTTACTTCGTATATTCTTCCGCAGCCTCCTCCAGCTATTATTGTTGATTTTGAGTTTATTGCCAGAAATTCTCCTTTTTTCATATCAAGGGCTATTGCCCCTATAACTTTGTCTTTGTTCTTTACTAATTTTGTAACGAAAATTTCATCTAGAACAGTTACGTTTTCGCTGTGAATTATCTGATCTTCTAAGGTTCTAAGTAATTCAAGACCAGTCTTATCACCCACATGGCATAGTCTTCTATAAGTATGAGCTCCAAATGCCCTCTGCATGATTTTCTTTTCGGGTGTCCTATCAAAAAGAGCCCCCATTCTTTCCAATTCGTAAACTCTGTCAGGGGCTTCTTTTGCAAGTTTTTCAACTAAACGCCAGTCCGATATATAAACTCCCTCGACCATTGTGTCTTTGAAGTGTACTTTCCAATTATCTTCAGGGTCAACATCTCCCAAAGAAGCAGCTATCCCTCCTTCTGCCATGACAGTATGGGCTTTTCCTAATAATGATTTTGAAACAATAGTTACCTTTATTCCGGCTTTTACGGCTTCGACAGCAGCTCTTAACCCAGAACCACCTGCTCCTATTATAAGCAAATCTGTTTTTATTGTCTT
Organism: Candidatus Parvarchaeota archaeon UBA446; assembly: GCA_002503215.1. Classification (GTDB taxonomy): domain Archaea; phylum Nanobdellota; class Nanobdellia; order Parvarchaeales; family Parvarchaeaceae; genus Parvarchaeum; species Parvarchaeum acidophilus. The sequence continues at coordinate 10,262 of DARG01000030.1, read as the reverse complement.
GTATCCTTCTTTTTCCTGCATAAATAAATTTAAGTATACATAATATAAATTGTTATGTATGTGGTTTAAAGATTTCTGTGATAGGCTGCTTTCTTTAGAGAGTACTTCAAAAAGACTTGAGATGATAGACATATTATCTGCTCTTTTTTCAAAAACTGTGAAAGAAGAAGTAAATCCTATTGTTAATTTTGTTCAGGAACAACTTCTGCCTCCTTTTTATGATGTACAGTTGGGTATAGCAGATAGGATGGCTGAAAAGTCAATAGCATTGGCTTACCAAAAATCTCAGAAAAAGATAGAAGAAGAATACAGTAAGCTAGGAGACATGGGAGAGGTAGCAGAGAAAGAATGCACATCCAAAGAGGGCAATGACCTTTCAGTTAAAGAGGTATATGACAGACTATTACAGATTGCAAGAATATCTGGCGAAGGGAGCGTAGACCAAAAGATAACACAACTAGCGGAGATACTCAAAGCTTGTTCTCCCACGGAGGCAAAGTTTTTGATGCGTTTTATTATGGGGAAATTAAGGCTCGGCGTAGGCGAAGCCACTATAATGGAAGCTTTATCCAAGGCAAAGACTGGAAATAGAGAATTTAAAAAGAAGATAGAGAGGGCATTCAATCTCTGTTCAGATTTAGGTTATGTTTCGGACGTTCTTTACTCTAAAGGAAAAGAAGGGATAGAGAATTTTAATATCTCCGCTATGAAGCCAATAAGGCCGGCCCTAGCAGAAAGGGCGAGTTCATCCGAAGAGATAATAAGCAGGATGGGCAAGTGTGCAATCGATCAGAAACTGGATGGGTTTCGTGCGCAGGTCCACAAGAATGGCCAAGAAATAAAAGTATTTTCAAGAAATCTAGAAAATATAACACATTTTATGCCAGAGGTAGTAAATGAAATAAAAAAAATGAAGTATGATAGTTTTATATTAGATAGCGAGGCGCTTACATATGATGAGAATACAGGCGTTTTATACCCTTTTCAAATAACAATACAAAGGAAAAGAAAACATAATATAGAAGAAGTTTCACAGGATCTTCCGCTAAGACTATTTGTCTTTGATATAATGTTTCTTAACGGTAATAGTATGATAGATTTACCTTATTCAGAAAGAAGAAAAGAGATAGACCATTTGTTTTCAGATACAGATACCATAGCTAAAACCAAGATGATAGTTACGGATGACCCTAATAAAATAGATAAGTTTTTCGACTCGGCACTTGAGAGCGGTCTAGAAGGAATAGTAGCAAAAAGACTAGAATCTGTTTATTCAGCAGGAGCAAGAAATTTCAACTGGATTAAGATGAAACGTTCCTATAAATCAAAGCTAAATGATACTATAGATTTAGTTATACTTGGATATTTTAAAGGTAGAGGCCACAGAGCCAATTTTGGAATAGGTGCAGTTTTAGGCGGAGTTTACGACCCAGAAAGTGACACCTTCAAAACATTGACAAAAGTAGGTTCTGGCTTTTCGGAAGAGCAATTTAAAGAGCTTTACAAGTTACTAAACGATATAAAGGTTGATTCTAAACCGGCCAGAGTGGACAGTATACTTCAACCCGATGTATGGACTGTGCCAAAATATGTTATAACCGTTAAGGCGGATGAAATAACGCGTAGCCCTACTCATACTGCAGGAATGAAAGATGGCATAGGCTATGCACTGCGTTTTCCAAGGGCGATGACTTTCATAAGGCAAGACAAAAAGGCAGAGGATAGCAATACCGTAAAAGATATAATAGAAATGTACAAGCAGCAAAAAAGCGTAAAAGTTAAAAGCTAGAAATGAAGTAATCCTCTATGCTACTTAATGAAGGTAAGGATTCTTTTTTAGAAGAAGAAGTAAGTTTTGACAATTCGAAATATGTTATATTACCGATACCACTAGATATAACCACTTCGTATCTAAAAGGAACTAAGTTTGGGCCAAGATCAATTATAGAAGCGTCAAGGTCTTTGGAGAACTACGATTCGGAATTAGATTACGAAGTAAAAGATAAAATATTTACCTTAAATGAATTGAATTTGAGTGGAGATATAAGAGAAGCAATGGAAGTCATAAATCTAAGCGTGTCGGATATATTATCCTCAGGAAAGATCCCTATAATTATAGGTGGAGAGCACACAGCAACATACGGGGCATCTTTATCTTTTGACGATAGCGTAGAATTTATAATATTTGACGCCCACGCCGATTTTAAAAAAGATTATTTGGGTTTAGTTATAAACCATGCAAGCAATTCTAGGCTAGTTAATGCAAGACATAATATTTCTTTGATAGGTGTGAGAAGTCTTAATCTCGAAGAGAAAGAAGAGATAGGAAAAAGAGGGATAGATATTATCTACAGAAACGATATTTCCGACGTAAGCAGTGTTGATAAACTGCTTAAAAAATTGAGTGGGAAAAATGTCTATATAAGCGTAGATATGGATGTTTTCGATCCAGCTATAGCTCCTGGAGTAGGTACACCTCAACCAGATGGGATACAATATAGAGATTTTTTAGATTATATCAAGAAGATAATAAATGTTTCTAATCTAGTGGGACTGGATATTATGGAGGTAAGGCCATTGGGTGCAGATAATATTACAGAGGTATTAGCGGCAAAATTAATAATAGATATGGTTTCATTAAAAGAATCCAAAGTTAATTCTAATAGAAGCTAGTTTAAATTTAATAATTTTTCAGCAGAAAATATTGCGAATAATTTAAAGCTAGATATGTGTCGCACTTATTACAAGTCCTCCCACGGAAGCAAACACCAATGTTACTATGAATGCAATAAGTATGTAAAGTATAATCGATATTAAGAGCATCGATGCCATAGTATCCCTCATTAATATCTTGTCTCCAGGTTGCGATATAGTAGAAACGGCGTATCCTATTATAAGGCTTAAAGTTACTATGTATATTCCTATTATTATTTGGAAGGTATAAAGTGGTATCGCTCCCCCACTAAGATTAAATAAGCTAAATGCAAATGGGACTACCGACGATACACTACTGCTTGAAGATGTGCTAGCAGCGCTCTGTATAGAACCTATACTTCCCGAAAGAGATGTAAGTACTGTGCCTATAAGGGTTGTTAGTCCTATAACTATACCTGCCATAGCAGGACTTATCAATCCAACTTCAACACGCATACCAGAAGTTACTTCTTCCAGAAGCGAACGGACTTGTTGTTCTATTCTTCTTAAATTTGCTAGGTGCTTTGATACATAAAGAGTAGCAACAGATGCGTTTCTTACACTTTTTGCAGCAGAAGACAAGAATATTTTTGTAGAAGCAAGAATCATAGGGGAAGGGAAGAATCTTGTGGAACCGTTAGTTGCATTGAAAAAAGCATCTTTCAACGACATACCTAATTTTCTTATATTATTAACTGTTATTTCAAAGAAGTCGGATACAGGTGTTCCTTTCATATTTTCTTCTACTTTTACTAAAGTAGCTTCTGGGGGGTAACCTTGAGAAAGAAACGAACTCATCTGTGACATGGCAGCTCCAAAAGAAGACTCTATAGAATTAAGTTCCTCTTCTGTCTCCTTTAGTTGTATAACGGAAAGCTTTAGGTAAACCACTATAGAAAAGCCTATTGCAGCTGTTATGAATAAAGAAACGTATATTTGCGTTGCTCCAAATGTAGCAAGCAGTGGTGATAAGAAATATACTGGCAATACAAGTAATGCAAATACAACGATGGCTGGAAGTAATGCGCTTACATTTATTTTCTTTTTTCCAAATTTAAGGAAAAAATAGCCTATTTTCGGTATATTAGGTATACTATCTAAGTTAGGTGCGCCGAATCCACTTGGTCTTGTAAGAAGTTTATTTCTTATAAGGAAATATACCATGAGCGGTAATCCAACGTCGTACATTATTGCCAATAGAATACCAAAATCAGGTATGGCTACAAATGCCATAAGCATCGGCGCCAAAACCAATCCCAGTACGGGTAGCACCATACCTATCATATATATTGTGTTTAAAGGCTCTTTAAGTGATGAGGCATACTTAGTCATAGATTCGAAAGTCCCACCAAGTATTCTATCTGAGGCTTCATCCAATAAACCTAGTCTAGCTTCTTCTGTTTCCTGTGATGTAGAGCTCTCTATAAGAAAAAGAGCATCTGTGAATGCTGGGCTAGATTTTGCCCATCTTCTTGAATAGTCATCTAAAGCCTCCTTTATGTTAGAGTATTTTCTAGCAGCCGTGTCCCATATAACTTTCTTAAGGTCTAAAGCTAAATAACTTGACAGATTATCGGATGCAAACTGTGCAGCACCTTCTAGGTTTGGAGTCTGTCTCATAAATATAACCATATAAAGGATCATAGTAACAAGGTCGCTTGAGGCTTTACTCAATCTCGCTGTCATTTGTTGCTGCGGAAATATTTGCACTCCTACAAAAGATATTATCCCTAAGAAAATTATTATAATCCCTGCTATAAACTGGCCGAATATAAAGAGTATTATACCTAGAATTATAAGGCCTACAAGCATGAATATACCAAAACCATATAGTTGTTTTGCGTCAAAATCGTATCCTAACAGGTATAGCATTGTATTGATTTTCTTTTCTTGAGCTTTGTTTATGTTAAATTTTATTACTTTGCCTATTGTGCTTGCTCCAAAGTTTATTATTTTTGATAGCGTACTCGGGTTTTTTTCTTTAAATACTTTATATTCTAACGACCTTAATTCTTCTCTTACTTCTTCGTCTTTTTTGTATAGATCTTCAGGTACTATCTCCCCATTAACATAATAATCATTAACAAATTTTTTGTCAATTTTTACTTTAGGATAATCCACCTTTACTTTTTGTTTTTTAGCCATAAATCAAACATACTCTTTATATTTTTGCCTTCAGCTGACCCGTATTCTTCCTTTAACTTGCTTATTATATCATAATATTGATCAATAGCCGATGAAGTAAATTCAGCTTCAAGAAATGAAGGGTTTTTTGTAGCGTTTGCATGTTCAGATATGGCATTTAGTATTTCTCCTCTGGCTTTTATATTATCAAGAACTGCATCCCAGTTCCCTGCCCAGTCTTCAACTCTAGAAGCAATTTCCTTAACAACATAACTATTACCTTCGAGCAGGTCATTAGACGGGTTTAATAAATCTTTATGTATGTCATACTTTACAAGATCCACGAAACCATTTTCATATAATGGGTCGTCATTCCAGTCTTTTCTTACCTCTGTTATACCCAATACTCTTCTTCTTTCCGTGAGTCTGTCTTCGCTTTTTATTTTATTTACAGAAACGATCAAGTCTGTTGCTTTGAAGCTGGTTCTTGGCACGTTTAGATCATTTACTACCCTGTCAAAAACCCCATATGCATTTTCTCCATGTATTGTTCCCATTACTGTATTTGATAATGCTCCGACTCTCATGGCTTCATAGAGGGCCTTTGCTTCCGTACTTCTCACTTCACCTACTATAAGTGAACTGTCTCCAAGCCTTAAAGTTGTTCTTATACCTTCATCTGCGCTCATCTCTGCTTTTTCTCCAGTGATAGCGCTCTGTACTTTTAATGACAGCATATCATATCCTAATTTTGTAAAGACATCAGTTGGTATCTCTAGAGTGTCTTCTACAGTTATGACCCTATATCTTTTCATTAGTAGTAACATAAGTGCTGACAGCAAAGATGTCTTACCAGCACCTCTAGTACCACTTATCAATATAGTCCTGGCTCCCTCAACGCAGAACCAAAGTAAACCCGCTGCGAATGGAGATATCATCTTGTTGTTTATAAACAAAGGCATAGTCCATGGGCTTTCTCTGTGTCTTCTAAATGCTATACTAATTCCTTCTGTAGACAGTGGTCTTTGTGCTATAGCGACTCTTGATCTAAATAAATCGGTTACAAGCTCTGTATCAAGTACAGGGTGTCCTTCATCAAGAGCCCTGCCAGACATAAGCCTAAATCTGGAAGCCCAAGCTTCAACTTCTCTGGCATTTGGTATAATATTGGATGCACATTCGCCGTACTTTGAGTGTTTTACGAATATAGGGGACTTGCTTATAGGAGAGTTTATGTATACATCTTCGACCATCTCATCCGAAAGAATAATTTCAGTCATTCCAAAACCTACTGTAAGTCTTACAAGTATTCTAGCAAGTTTGTCTATATCTTTAAAGCTCAGATTGTACCGATTTTTTGTACTTATATCCTCTATCATGTCCTTACTGATCTTAAAGAACACATCTCTCATCCGTAGAGGATCTGTAAATTCATTTTCCTGAGGTCTATAATCTATTAAATTGTTTCTTACTTGATCAAGTATATCATACTCTTCTACATTAAGTAATAATTCAGGTGGAGATAAGTGGTAAAGGTATTGCGACATCCCTGGTATTCTATATATAGTAACTTCCGTATCATCTTCGTCTTTTATCTTATAATTTTCTATCTCTATGGCAGATAAAGGAGGCTCTGACATTATCCTTGTATACGTAAAATTAGGTCTTATTAGAGGTTTAAGTTTTGAACGATAAGGCTGCCTGTCCCCTATCTTATAACCTAGCATTATCCCAACGTTATCCCTCACTATTTTTATCTCAGATATCTTTGACATCAATTGCTCAAATCGGTCTAAAAAATATCTAAATTCTTCTGAATCTATATTTTCTCCTTTTACTTTTAATTCTCTCAAAAATCTAAGACCGATAACATAAGCACCTATAGGGTCTCTCTTAAGTCTGTTAAAGAGAACGTAATTAAATTTAGCAACGTCTTCTGAAAAGGTCTTTTGTATATCACTGTCGAATGTTTTACCCAAATCTGATTCTAATATGTTTTTGTACCCATTGGCTAAGTCGTTTAATAGATCGGTTTGATCTTTTGTGTATATATAATTTCTATCGCTTACTATAACAAGTGAGGTTATATTCCCAGATTCTATTATTGCATTTATTATTTTTTCGAATATGTCTTCGTTGTCTTCTGGATTTGGGTAAAGAACAGTTAATGGAACTTTGTAAGTAAGAGTTATCTCTCCCTCTTCTCTCGATACAGAATAATCCTTTCCTTTCAATTCCATTAATAATATTGTATTTTTAGGCTTTTATTTATGTTTTTTATGTCTTACTCCTTCGTATATCGCCAGTATTGCCATAGCCAGTATTATTATAGTTATTATTATGTAAATATCATATAACCCAGCAGTTATTGAAAAACTGTCGGATTCATTATTTATATTTTTGAAATAAAAATTCGAATTGTATGCAGCTATAGTAACATTATACTCAAGTTTAGGCACGTTGGAAAAAACAGCACTTCCGAAAAAGTTAGTCGAATTACTAAAGGAAGTGTTGTCTATTTTTAATGTTACATTAGCTCCGACAACAGGTATACCTAAAATAGTTACAACTTTTATTTTTATATCCGATATTGGTAGAGTTACATTAATAGATCTGTTCAAACCGGTGTAAAAAGAAACGTTTTTGTCTAGAGTAACATTATCGTAGTCTATTTTATATAATGTAATATTTGTACTTGGAAGAGCCCATAAACTGTCGCTCGTATACTTTTCTTGTAAAGAATATTCGTTTGTATAAAAGCTTTTTGGTGATATTATAACTCCCTGTGCAGATGAAAATGTTATAGTATAATTGTATTCTTTTAAAAAATTAACAGTGATATTTTTTGTAAATGGTTGAGTTTTATTTATCAATAGATACCTGTTAGCTCCTATCGTAATGGGTTTTCCGTAAATATACATAGTTGAATTTGGTAGCGAATATACCTTGCTTCCGTTTTGTATAACTGTGGATACCTTTTTTATTAAATTTGATAAAGGAACATAAGAGTAATACGACACGTTCGCTTTTAATCCAGGAGTATAATTTTCAAAATAAAAATTAGTCTGTGTTTGTTTTGACCAGACATAACTTACGTTTAAAGGATATAAAACTTGGATATTATAGTCTGCTTTTTGTATGATTGTACCGTTGTTTATTTTAAACCCATTAAGAACATATTGATAACCAGAATAATTCTCTGTGTATTGTGCGGATATTTTTAATGTGCTTCCATTTTTAACATAGTAACTATTATTATCTATCCCGTTGAAATATTCTTCATTAATTCGCAGATATTTATTAAAATTCACATTTATAACTCCAGATTCATTCACAAAAAAGTAAGTACTATTAGCTTTGCTATTTAATATACCTGAAAAAGAGGTAAATAGATTTTTTTCGCCTGAATTGCTTGCATTCTGTGAATATGCATTTATTTTTATTTTTTCTCCAAAAGAAAATTTTAGTGTCTGTGTATCAGAATAATTTTTATTGTTAACACTAAATATACCATTGTTTGGGTCGTTAAATGTTATATAATAACTGGTGTTAGAAAGGGCATCTACAAGTTGAAATGCTTTTGGTGAACCTAGGCCGGTTACTCTGTTATAGCTGCCGTCAGCACAATAAAACCCATTGCAACCCGAGGTTATGTTGTTAAAAACCAGGCTTCCCAAACTATTATATATTTTATATAAACTGTCATCTAAATATCCTATATCATTTCCTGCATTCTGGTTTACAAGAGCATCTAAAGCAGCAAAAGAAGGCGCAGCTACACTGGTTCCATAAAATCCCTCCATTGTTGAATTTACATATACACAAACAGGAGTTCCAGCGTTAAACGCAACGTCCGGTACCATCCTATAAGAGCTTATATCGGGCTGAAAGGAAGGTCTGCTAAAGAATTGGCTGTCTCCTCCCCCACTTTGATTCCAGCCTACTTCAGATTCATAATCTCCGTTTGAATATACTGACAGCCTTGTACCTCCAACGGCTATTACATTGGGGCTAGAAGCTGGGAAGTTCACATTTAGAGTATTCTGGCCGTTATAAGCACCGCTATCACCTGTAGCCACAAATATGTTTATTCCTTTTGACTGCCCAGAGGCTAAAATTTGGTTGAAATAATCTATACTTTGTTGATTATACCCAAATTCTGATGCTCCCCAACTAAGCGAAATTATATCTGTGTTTATGTTTTCAATTGTATAGTTTACGGCCTGAAAAAGCCAGGAGTCATTTGGTGCTACTATAAGATATATATTTGAGCCTGGCGCAAGTGAATGAATTGTTTCTACATCAAGTGCAGTCTCACCCGTCCAATTTGTGCTAGAAGAAGAGGGTTTTCCGAAAGGATACTCAATAAAGAGATTTGAGCCGTTTGTAAGTGCAGAAAGTCCATAATAAGAATCGTAAGCGTTTACATCCTGTTGTAGCTGAGAGTCTCCATAAGCTACAACTATTGCAATATTTTGACCTTTACCATTTATGCCTTTACTATATAGAGGATTAAAGTTATAAGCGGTTTGGATATCTTGGGGTGTGAGGTAATTGCATGCTTCGGACTGCAGAGGTATCTCTTTGAAATTTAGATTTATCTTTTGGGCATGTGAAGCGGGTATTAGAACAAGCAAAAGTAACAATCCAATTACCAATATATAATTTTTGTACATGGTATATCTAAAACGATGTTAAATTTAAAATTATTGTAATTTTCCGCATAGAAAAAGTTAAATACTAAGCGTTTTATTCAAACTAAATGAAATTGCCGACTCAAGTAAAGAGATACTGTAAATTCTGCAAAGAACATACCTTGCAGAAGGTTGTACAGGTTAAAGGCGGCCATAGAGGGACATTGACCGCAGGTAGCCGAAGGAAAGGCTGGAATTTGGAGCATGGTTACGGTTCAACTCCTTACCCAATGTTTGAGCATGCGAAAAGACTTGGTATCAAACAGTCAAAAAGGATAGACTTAAGATATAAATGTACAAAATGCGGTAAAATGACTACGCAAAAAAGAGGTGTAAAAGCCAAAAAATTGGAGATTAAATAAAAATGGAAGATATAATTTTTAAGCCAGCAGAAGGTAAATTTTCAAAAGTAAGATGCACAAAATGCAAGAACGAGCAGGTAATATTCACAAGGGCATCTACCGAAGTTAGATGTTTAGTATGCAATGAAATACTAGCAAAGCCTACGGGCGGTAAAGTTGAATTACTGGCTGAAGTAATAGAGAATTACTCATAAACAATTTCTTGTTAATTACGATTTCTTAAGGTTAGATGCTTAAGTTATACTGTTAAAATTATATTTAACTTATAATACTCTCCTAGAAATCTTTTTATTTGTTCCTCATATAAATTAACATATGTCAAGAAATAGAGCACAGTCAGCTCTGGAATACATGATGACCTATGGCTGGGCCATATTAATCATAGTAA
>DARG01000025.1 GCA_002503215.1 Candidatus Parvarchaeota archaeon UBA446 | reverse complement strand
TAAGGACAAAACAAAGAAGATTGGAGGAGCTGCAGGACATAAACTCCACAGAAATAATCGAAGAAGAAAAGCAAAAGACGATACCTATTGTGTGGATGTTCATAGATGAGGTGCATGAATTTTTACCTGTAAACGGAAGAACTGCAGCGACAGCATCATTATCAAGAGTGATAAAAGAAGGAAGGCAACCCGGTATAGGTCTTGTAATTGCGACCCAGCAGCCAGGAAAACTTGATACGGACATAATAACCCAGTCAGACATAATAATATCACAGCATGTTACCGCAAAGCTAGATATAGACGCTTTAAACACAGTGATGCAGATCTATATGTCATCGGATATCAGAAAATATCTCATGGATCTGCCAAAATTACCAGGAGCATGCATAATACTAGATGATAATTCAGAGAGGATATACCCTGTGCAGATAAAACCTAGACTTACATGGCACGGTGGTGAAACTCCAAGGTCCATACAGAAGAAGCCTTCGGCTAAAAAGTAATGGAAAAATATTTTATTGTTGGTGTAGTAATAGCTGTAATAGTAGTTTCTGTGATAATACTGCTTTTTGGAGTTGGAAGAAACAATAATATAATCTTTCCTTCAAGTCAATCGACGTACAGCTCTGCCAATTCATCTTTACAACAGATAATATATAATGATATACTTAATCTGCAGCCTTATCAGACTAGCATTCCCTTAGGTAAAATTATATTATACTCTGCAAACTACACGTTATCAACAGATGCAGTGTTATCAAATGGCACTGCAGAAAACAGCTCGGAAACTGTAGCAGGTATAATATCATTATTAAGAGGGAAAAACGGCAATTCCGAAGCGGATTCTAACTTTACTATAACTAAACCGCTTTATGGTACGAGTTATTCTTTAAATTCTTCATCATATATGTTTTCAATAGGAAATGACACTTATACCTGCTTAATCTCGGCAATAAACGACGGAGCGGCGTCATGTACATCGTTAAATGAAAGTATGAAAAGCATTGTAAATCTACTTTCAAGCGGCTTAAAAATCAATCGGTTATCGGTATTGAGGAATTACAGCACTATTTACGAAGGATATCCATGTTTGTTCACCGAGGAATCATTTTCAATTTTAATAAATGGTAGTAATTCAAGTTTGATAGGGACAAATGCCAATGAAAGTCTTAGCGGTACTGTCACAAGTTGTCAGTCTACTCAATATAACATACCTATCCTAAACAGTCTTGCTGCTTCTATTAATGTAAATTCGGAATATGGTAATATATCTCTAAATTCAAAATCTTTCATAAACTACAATATGTCAATTAAAAGAATCAGTAATTTCAACGGAGAGATAACAAACAGCAGCCTTCCAAAATGATAAGCATATTAAAAAGATTCTATTTAATAGTTGTTTTATATCAGCTAAAGAATTAATTATACAATTCCTAAAAGTAATGATGATATCTTTTCCTTTTAAGTCGATGAGAGCCGGGCAGAAAGAGATAGCCGATGCAGTCGAAAATGCTATAAACAACAGGGAAAAACTGATAGTGCAGGCTTCCACAGGCATGGGTAAAACAGCTGCGGTTCTTTATGCGGCTATAAAAAAGGCAAAGGAGAAGGATCTAAAGGTTCTATTTCTTACAGCAAAACATACTCATCAGAACATAGTATACGAAACCATGAGAAAGATCAATTCCGTTTCATCCGATAAAGTAAGCTTTGCAGGAGTTACAGGCAAAAGATCAATGTGTCTTTTCGAAAACGAAGTCGAACCTTCTCTATTTATTGAATTTTGTAGAGCGGTAAGAGAGCAGGACATGTGCGATTTTTACAGTAATACATTTACAAAGAATAAAGACGTAAAACCAAAGGCTATAGAAGCTTTGTCTTCAGGCATATCCGATTCTAAAAGCGTTATGGAAGCCGCAAGAAATTTTGAATTATGCCCTTATGAGCTTTCGCTGCTGAATGCAAAACAGTCTACGCTTGTAGTGGCAAACTATTCGCATGCTTTTGATCCAGGAATAGCTTTGGGTTTTACGATAAGGACAGGGATAGATCCAGGAAAGACCATACTAGTAGTCGATGAAGCGCACAATCTACCAAGTAAAATACTAGATATGAACTCTTTCTCCATATCACAAAGGATTCTGGAAAAGGCTTATTCCGAAGCAACTATTGCAGGATATAGTGACATAGCTTTGAAGATAGATAAAATAATCGGCAGTCTTAGATCCATAACTAAGGAGTCTGCCATAGACATAAGGGATTCATTTATAGAGACAGACATGCAAAAACTGGAAGAGATAGTAAAATTCCATGAAAAAGGCTATAATATCCCTTCGACTTTCATACTCAAAAACTTCGTGGAAAAGCTTCTGTCGGTAAAAGAAGAGGATATAATATACGTTTCTATAGACGATAAAGGCAACAGAAAGATAAATGTTAATTCTCTGGATCCGGCAAATTATTCTTCAGGTGTAATGGACGCTTTTTATTCTTCGGTGTTAATGAGCGGTACTTTTCGTCCGATAGAGATGTTTTCCAGCCTTCTAGGCATAGAAGATTCAAAATCTTTGGAAGTAGAAGGAGATTCACAGCAGGGAAATAGACTTACTGTTATAGATAAAGCGGTTACATCTAAGTTCAGTTCCAGGGATGAACAGTATTCAAAGATAGCAGAAGAGATAGATTCCATAATGAACAGCGCAAAACATAATATGATATTTTTCTTTCCGTCTTATTTTTTCATGGAAAGGGTGTACAGCAGAAGTACATTAAAAGACAAGATAACATTAGAAGAAAAAAATATGAGCAGAGATAGGAAAGCGGAGATAATGGATAAGCTGTCTTATTCATCGGCTGTGCTTTTTGCAGTAATAAACGGAAATTTCTCAGAAAGCATAGGGGTAAAGAATAATATGGTAAAACTTGTGGGTATAGTCGGTATACCTTTTGAACCGCCTTCAATAAAGCTGAAGGCAATGCAGATATACTATGATAGGAAAACCGGCAGCGGTTTCGAGTATGCACAAGTCCTTCCAACCATGATAAAGGTAATGCAGGCAGCAGGAAGAGGGATACGTTTCACCGGTGACCGGTGTGCAATCGTACTTATGGATTCAAGGTATGATACTCCAATATTCAGAAAATATCTGCCAGATGACGTTTTGATTGTAAATGAAAATCCATCGCAAATAATAAAAGAAAAAGGATTTGATAAGTAGTATATAAATTCAGCTTACAGTGCTGCCTTCTTTTGCGTCTTTATCTACAGTTAAAAGTGAGATGTTTCCTTCTTCATCCTGTGCTGCCAAAAGCATTCCTTGAGATTCTATCCCCATTAGCTTTGCAGGTTTAAGGTTGTCTATTACTATTATCTTCTTTCCAACAAGATCCTGCGGCGAGTAGTCTTTCCTTATACCACTTAGTATAGTCTTCTCATGGTCACCGAAAGAAAGCCTTAATTTTATTAGTTTTTCGCTTTTTTCTACCGCTTCAGCGGATAATATTTTTGCGACCTTTAAATCGACTTTTCTAAATGTATCAATGTCTATTTCTTCCTTTACCAACTTACTCCTCTACGTTTGAAAGATATGTCGACATTCTCTCAATCATCTTTCGCATGTCCTGTACCAGAAGATTGTAATTCTTTACGTATTCTTTTTGTAATTCAAGAGCATTTGAATATTCTTCCAAGTCCGCCTGCGACTTTGCTATTCTCTTTTCGAGTTCCTTTATATCGTCAAGTACTTTCTTGAAATCGTTCATCCTTATGAAAGCGGTGGATTTGCCGCTTGATTCCATTCTGAGAGCATCAAGTACGCTTATTCCCGCGGTTTTTGCAGGCTGAAGATTTATATCAGAGATTCTGATTTTAGGTACTTCTATAAGAGGTATTCCTTGGGTTTTTACAGGCTTGGCAACTGTATTTGTCTGAGAATCTGCAACTGGTTTTGTTGTCTCCGGCTGAGGAGTTGCAGCTTTTAAGTTAGCCGGATTATAATACGGATTAACCGGTGTTTCTTTCTTCTTTTTAAAAAGTGCCATATTGTTAAATCGTTATCTATCTATATAAAACTTTTAATCTTTTTAGAATATATAGCTTCTTTAAATTAGCAATGAGCTCTGCAAAATCATATTTTTAAACTTCAAAATAACATAAATTTTATGGGTTTAGGAGAAAAAATAATAGGCACAATAAACTTGGCTTTCATAGTCTTTGTTATTATGTATCTTGCAGCAATGACAGAACTCTCGGTTTTAGTTTCAAATGCAAATAAAAACTTAAACGGATCTTTTCTTTCCGTTTTTAATTTCAAAAGAAAAAACATAAAACAAACAGCAGCATAAAGTTCAATATCCTGCGCCAATAGTCTAGCAGCAGAACTCTGGCTTCCCAAGCCAGTGACCCGGGTGCGAATCCCGGTTGGCGCATATCACATAATATATAGCAGAAGATTTACTAAGTTTGCTTTAGTTATCAATTTTGCAGTACTTTATAATGCAGTCTTATCTCATTATTAGAAATACGTTTTGTGTCGATAAGCTTGAGCTTTTTTTCGAATTTCTCGTATGCAAATACAGGTATTCCTTTACCAAATATTATAGGTTCAATGTCAAGGAATATTTCGTTTACAAGCCCTTCTTTAAGAAAGTTCGCAGCCGTAACTCCCCCTCCGACCATTGCTTCCTTGTAACCGCGTTTCTCTACGATTTCTATTATTTTTTTTGGATTGCTATTTGTTATTATTACGTCTTTTCCAAACGAGTTTTTTATTTTATGGGAAGTAACTACAACGTTCAAACCTTTCATAGGAAAACTTCCATTTTTTCTAGACATTTCAAATGTATTCCTGCCGACTATATTTACATTGACTTTAGCCATCATATTCTGAAAGCCTTGTCTGGCTTTTTTTGAGGAGAACTCACTTCCATCTGATCTAGCTATCATCCCATTAGCCGTTATATGCATGTAAACGATTACTTTGACTGCCATTTAATTCTCCAATAAAAGTTTTAGCGCTTCTTCTCTGGTTTCATTGCTTTCCTTGAAAATACCGCGGATGGCGCTGCTTCTTGTCTCAGAATTGCCAGATCTTACTCCGCGCATCTCCATGCACATGTGTCTGGCTTTTATGATAACAAGAACTCCTTTGGCTTTTATTCTATTATCAATGAAGTCAGCTATTTCTTTGGTAAGTCTTTCCTGAACCTGCGGTTTAGCTGAAAAGAACTTTACTATTCTTGGTATCTTAGATAATCCAACTATCTTATCACCGGGTATGTAAGCTATAGAAGCTTTTCCAAAGAAAGGCAGAAGGTGGTGTTCGCACATAGAGTAAAAAGGAATATCTTTTATAGATAGTATATCATTGTATCCCGGGTTTTCAAACAACGTTATATTAGGTTCGCTTTTATCATCCATCCCGGAGAATATTTCTCTGTATTCTTTTGCGATTCTTCTAGGGGTGTTAGCGAACACCTCCGTTTTTTCATCTATGCCTAATTCTTTCAGTATTTCCTTAAAAAGATATTCGATTTTTTCTTCTTCCATTTATTTTTATGTAATACTAGCTATTAATCATTTTGAATCTTTATGCCAGCTTTCTTTTCAAATGATATAACTTATTAATATTACCGGTTTTACAAATAAGCATGGCAGAAGGAGAACTTGAATTAAGATGTGTAATAGAGATAATGGGAAAACCAAAGGAAGCGGTTACAGATTCATTAAAAAAGATAACAAATAGTATAGAAGAGAACGGAAAGAAACTAGAGGTAAGCGATGTGGAATACGCCGATCCACAGGAAGTAAAGGACGGGTTCTTCTCATCTTATTCAAAATTCAAGATAAAAGGAGACGTAATGGATCTTTTCGGTTTTGTCATGGATTATGCTCCTTCGTCGATAGAACTGTTATCTCAAAAAGAAGTCAAACTTTCCGCAGCGGATCTGCAGGGGTTATTGAATGATTTATCGGGAAGAATGACCGACATGGACCAGAAGATAAAAATATTTTCCGGCCAGACGATACTTCTTTCGCAGCAGCTCGAAGAACTGAAAAAGAAAACAATAAACAGCTGATTTTTAACTTATAGATTTTTAACTTTATAACTCAATATTGAATTTTTCGTTTAATTACAAAATTTTTAGATAAGTTTAAAGTAGTTTTACTGAACCAAGCAATAAATTCCAATATTTTGTCATATATCATTGTATTATAACTTATTTAATTTTTTACTTACAGTTAGTAAAGACTTAAAAAGCAAAGCTTTTTAAATAAGAAATTTATCAAATAGTTAAGACTTAGTCAGTCTTAAACACTTAAAATAAAGTTAAGTCCGAGTAAAAAAACGTGAGGTAAAAATATGAAAGCAAAGTTGATAGGAAAAGTAAAGAAAATAGCAGCAGTAGCAACAGGAGCTCTTTTTGTAGGAGCAACATTAGGAATGGCAAGCGTATTTGCAAGTGGTCTATCTAATCTAGGGCCAACTTCGTCTAACCAATTCCTTAGCAACGGTCATGTTAACGCAGTATTCGTAGTAGGAGCAAATTCAGCTCCCTCAGACATAGCAGGTGCTATTGATATATCAGCAGCATTGACAGCAGCAGCTGCCGCAAGTCATTCTTCATCAGTGACAGGACAGATAAGCATAGGGACATTGGCATTGAGATCAAAAACATCAACGAATGCATTACTCGCTGGAACTTTTTCAGCATTTAAACCTAGTTCAATAATGCTAGCCGCTGAGAATTTTACTTCAAAGGGTGTGAATTATACAAGCGTAGAGAATCTTTCCTTTAATTCATCTGTAATTCCTAAGTTCGATGGATTGAACGTAGTGTTACCTAAAGGTGCTTACTCATTGAATTCCTATATACAATATAGAAATGGAACAGCAATTAATTTGAATGATACAGTAGGATTGGCCAACGCTAGTTTCTTCTTTGGAAACTCAAAGGCTACACTTCTTTCAATAAACAAAGATAATGCATCTTTCGGTGCATCGAAGACGTATACAACGGTTTTAATGCCTACTACACTGACGGTTGCAGGAAACACTATTGATTTAATGGGCGCAGTTGAGGACATTGCTAACGCTTCGCAGAGTCAGGTGGAAGTAAGCGTTAATGGTGGTGCAACTCAATATATAAATCTTAATGTGCCTACTACTGTTAAACAAGTCACACTTACCCCAGAGGGTTTGTTCAAGTATACAAATGGAACAGCTTTCCTTAAGTCGCTTCAGGTTTCAAGCATAAGCGTAGTTCAAAGACTGAATAGCAGCGCAGTTTCATCTAAACTGTCTTCTGGTTTGAGCATGCTTAATGCAACTAACACTTCAAGCGAATTCGTTCTTACCAGTACGACCAATTCTACATTGCCATACAACTTCAAAACCACTTCGGTTTTGAATTTCCCTCAGAATTTGACTACATTGGATCTCGAGCCATTAACACACAATTATGCAAATGGAATGAATCTTACTATTACCACAGGTAAAGCTGTTAATGACAGCATTATACCTGTTGCTTTTGAAAATGGCTCTGGCTCAAATATGAGTAAAATAATAGCATTTAATTACACACATAATTTACCCGGAGTATCTTTTGGTACAAATTTTAGAAGTTCAACTAATGTGGCACCTTTAAATTACTTTGGTTCTCCAAATTATTATTTGGCACACTTTCAATCGTACAATAATGGTACTCTTACAAATCCAAGTTTAATAAATGGTTCTTCCGAATATGTATACCCTGCACCTACTCATGCAGCTTACTATTACACCAATCTTAAGGATTTACCGTCTACTGTAAAAACTAATCTTACAGGAAATGCCACGTTGTTTTACAATGCAACAAGCGGACCTATTGATAATGTTGTTAACGCTCCAACAAAGAATACGGTAAACTTTGTGTACGAACTTCCAAATGGAAAGGACTTCCTGTTAACATTTAAACCTGTAGTATTTAGCGCAACTATCTCTAGCAAGCCAAATGCAACGTTAACTTATAGTGGTGTAACTTATAATGTTAGCGGGTTTGCTATCTATAACAGTACTTCCATACCGCTTGCAACAACTAAAATAAATTCTAGTAAAATTTATTCCTTAGATGGTTATAATCTTACATTAAAAAATGTTAACGTAACCTTAACTTCAGTTACTAATGGCACGGATAAACATACTAAAAAAGTACTTATAGCCGAACCAGTACTTACAGGACCAAGTCTTACATTTGCTCCTAATAACAATGGTACTAAATATTCTTTGTTACCTGGACAGAATGTAGTGTATAATGCTGCAGGAGCATCAATGAACGAGCTTAATCTTAGTGGTAATTTGGGATCGATAATGTTCTCAAACAACGATTTGCAGTACATTGATCCAACTGGTGCAAGTGTTTCAGTACCAATAAGTGAAAACCCAAGCAGTTTCACTACATACTTTACTGATGTAAAGAACACTTCTGCAAATACTTGGGGAACCAAGATTAATTATGGTAAGGTCAAAATGTATGACAACGCATCAAGTACTGGAAATGCAACCGTAATGATACCAACACAGAACTATACTCTAGCAGTAGCAGGTTCACAAGTCGTTAGTAGTGTGACTAATTACACAATTGGGCAGACTGTAGGTGCAGGGAAGTTGCTTGGAATAAATGGTGTTTCAACCGTAAGCGCATCCAATCTACTTAAAAATAATGTAGATCTGGTAAAGTTTGATACTGCGTTCATGCCAACTGCAAGTACTACTAATGCTGTACCTGTTATAGTAATAGGAGGTCCAGCAATAAACACTGCAGCAGCAGAATTGTTATTCAATTCAACAACTCCAGAATACGGATCTGCATTTACCAATGCTACAAACGTAAGTAGCGGAGAAGCTTTGGTTCAGTTATTTAGCAATGTAAAAGCATTTAACAATGAGCCAGCATTGCTTATTGCAGGATATAGCGGTAATGATACTTTGGAAGCTTCGCAGGTTGTTGCATCTTTCCTTATTGGAGAGCCAATCACAAACGTAAACATGACTGGTAATAAGGTTATACTTAGTGCCAGTAGCGCAGGCTATACAGGCGTAAAGTCGCTTAACTAAACAACTTTGCAATAATGACTTAAGGGGGTTTTTACCCCCATTTTATTTTTATATTTATTTCTGATTATGAAGATAGTATTAAGGAAAAAAGAGAGAGAAAAGACAAAAATAAATTTTCAGTTTGTTTTAGCGATAATATTCTTCATAGCGATAGTAGTTTTAGTGTATTTTATAGCTATAACTCTAAATGGAGTTTCGGCGCAAAAAAACGTTCAAAATTTAGATTCTCAGGCATTTCTATATGGGCAGCAGCTGACAAGAGAGCTTTCGCAAAGTTCAGCGCTTTGCAGTCAAAATGCATCAACTGTTAATTCAAGCGTATTAAGCACGGCATGTGGCGTAACTTTATACTGTTATTACTCCCCTTCCTGTGAATACAATGCTTCGCAGTATAAGAATGATATAAGTATAATGTGCAATGCCTTTAAACCCAATAAAGTAGTAGCCACTGGCATATGTTTTAAGATACCAGAGAGTTAAATATAATGGATAATCTCGAAAACATAGGCATAAAATATTTTGATACTTTTAATCTTTCTGGTAAGTTATTTGAGAGGGAAGAAGATTTTATAGTTCAGGAAATAGAAGAAAACGGAGAGATATTAAGCGTAGAAAAGACAGATGAAAATATACCAAAAGATAAAAAGGATTTTCTCACGTTTACTTTGGTAAAAAGAGGCGTATCGACTCCAGAGGCTGTAAAATCACTTTCAAGAAATCTGCACATAAGCTTCAAAAGGATCGCTTATAATGGAAATAAGGATAAGAGAGCATTGACCTCGCAGAAAATGAGTATCTTCAAATTCGATGCAGAAAACCTGAAATTTTCAACGGATAGAATTTTTATAAGGGATTTAGCATACAGCAATGATCCATGCAAAATAGGAAAATTGTACGGCAATCATTTCACTGTAAAAGTAAGGGATTTCAATGATAATAACAAAGACCTAGATAAACTAAAGGAAGAGATAATAAAAGGTATACCAAATTTTTATGGTCCGCAAAGATTTGGTTCTTCTTCATTGAATATAGAAGTTTCAAAGAGTATACTAAAGAAAGACTTCAAAACAGCCTTTTTCCTCTTAGTCTTAAAGGAGAGAGCAGAATCCAAACTAAATGCCTATAAAAGGAAGGGATTAAGGGAGACTATAAATCTGGATGACACCAATAATTTAGACAGAGAAAAAATCAAGGAAGTGCTCGCAAGTCTACCGGGCTTTATGTATTTCGAAAAAGAATCAATAGCTTATTTACTTGAGCATAAAAATGATTATGCGGGAGCCATAAGGCTAATGCCGAAGTATTCAAGGCTTATTATCCTGCAGGCTTTCCAGTATTACGTTTTTAACCAAACTTTAAGCGAGTTATTGAAAGAAGGTTATGATGAAATACCTGGAGATATACCTACAATAGGATATGACATGCTTCTTGATGAAAAATTTGAAACTATAATTAACGGTATATTAGAAAGAGAAGGAATAGGAAGAGATATGTTTAAGATAAGCAGCATGCCGGAAGCAAGTCTCAAAAGCTTCAAACACCCTTCTATGTTTTTTCCCGAAGATTTCTCCATAAAAGAAGAAGGCGGTGACGCAATAATTACATTCAATCTAAAAAAAGGTTCCTATGCGACTATACTTCTGATAAAACTTTTCGGAGAAGCAGTGTATAAGTCGAGCTAGCTGCATATATCTAGCTTAGGAGAATATTCACAGATAGTTTTTTGCAGTTGTTGTGTGTTTTCATAACCCACATAAGTATTATTCTCATTTATTATCAAAGTAGGATAGGTAGTTACGTTGTAAATTCTGTCTATTGTCTCTACTTGGCTTATGTTAATGTCTGCGTCTATAACTGTAGCTATAATAGTGTAGTTTGATTTTTGTTCAAGGTAGTAAAGTTCAGAACCTTCTGTTCCGCAGTTTGAGCAGCCGTTTTGAGGATATAGCATTAGCACATTGGCTATTTGGTATCCGCACTGCGTTTTTATTCTCTGTGCCAAAAGCCAGTAGTTTATCCTGGTGTATGTGAGCTGTTTTATCAGATTTGAATAGTAACTGCTATATAGAGAATTTGTATCAGCAGATGTTATCTCACTGTTTAAATTCTGAAGTTCCTGATCTAGAGAGGATAAACCACCTTCCATAAATGAGCATGAAAGAGTAGAGTTTGAAGTGCCTATATTTGAAAGTACCGAAAGCGATTGTATCGACTGTTCATATGAACTAAGCTGCGACTGCAATAAAGGTACTTTTACGTTTGCGATAATATATCCAAGCGCGAATGCAGTTGAGATAGCAAAGGTTATAGCCAAAGCGGCAAGCAATAGCTTTGTTTTGTTCTTCTTTAGTTGCGACTTTTTATTTTCCATGCTATTCTTTTATTTAGTAACGTTGCGTTTATAAAACCATATAACCACGTAAGTCCCAGAAAATAAGAGAATAGAGTAACGTACAGCGCTATATATATAGTGTCCTTTACGGTGTCGACCTTTTTTGTTATTGCTTTCAATGCGTAGAAAAGAGAGTATAACCCGAATAAGAGCAAAAATATACCAAGGAAAGACAAGGTATCAAAGCTGTAGAAAGAGTCTACCATGATCTGGTATAGTTCATGCAGTGAAAACTGTATGCCGACAGTGGATACATTGATGAAGATAGTTGATAAGTAATAATATATATAGTAACCAACAAGTGGCAGGGCAATTATTGAAAAAGCAACCGATAAGAATATAAGAAACATTATATTCTTGTCGATTCTGCCGTTTTCGTTCTGCTTTAGTATCTTACTCCTGTACTTTAACATGTTAAAGAAGAAACCAGAATACCACCTGCCTCTTTGTTTGAATAGGGCGTAAAAAGAACTCGGAGCTATAGTGTAAGAAAAGGCATCTATGACATTTTCTACTTTGTAACCTTCAACTAAAAGATGTATCGCTATCTCCATATCTTCGGTTATGTTTTTCTCGTCAAAGTATCCTATTTTCTCTATTGCAGATCTCCTGAATATTGAACCAGGACCCGGCGCTACTATCAAGGTACCTACATAGCTGAATGCTTTTCTAAGAACTATAGAAAAGATGTAATCGTATTTCTGTATAGACTGTACAAATTTCTTTGGATTGTATACTGCTACTGAGGGAGTTACAGCCCCGACGCTTTCATCACTGAATGGCCGTATCAGCTTCTTCAGCATTGATTTGTCAGCTATGGAATCTGCATCGAGGCTTGCGACAAAATCTTCCTTTACAAAGTTCTTAATGACATAATTCATCACAGCCGCTTTTCCGTTTATTCCCGTATCAACGACCTTTACGAGTTTATTTTTGAAGGAATATGCTACAGATCTGGTCTTTTTGTCTGTCGCTTTGTTTAATCCTATATATATGTTTATTTTATTTTTTGGGTAGTCGCTGTTTAAGACACTCTCAACCGATAAACGCAGATCTTCTCCCTCAAAAAGCGTAGGTATAATAACAGCTATTTTTGGTATTTCTTTTAGCTTTTTAATGCGGTGTTTTTTTTCTATTATGTCAAAATATATAAAAAGCCAGAAAAATATCAGGAAAAGTACCAATCCCGACATTATCTCCAGCAGTAATTTAGCGTATATCATTAATCCTCTTATTCATTTCAACTTAAATAATTTTAATTCGTTTCCTTTATTATAAATTTACACATCGAAAATACTAAACTAGAATGCACTTTATCATAAAGCATTTTACATCCGAGAGAAGAATTCTCTCTTGAAAGGTTAATGTAGTAATTAACCCCATACTTTAAATCTATCACCGGAGTGAAGCTGCATTTTGTATTAGATATTCCGTAAGTATAAAGGTATATACCATCTTTTTCACCGTAAAAAGTATAATTTCCAGATAGCTTTCCGAAATTTATAATAGGGTACTGAGAATAATTTTGCACGCCTCTTATATAGGTAGCGCTTATTCCATAATAATCAAGATAAACCCAATTATTTGACTGTACCGTACAGTTATCTGTGCCGTATTTTTGTATAAGCAATGTTTTTGCTGCGCTTGTCTGCTCCGTTAATGTATTTGATAAGAGTGGCTGGAGCAAAAGCATATGGTATGCTATTATCACGGAAACGATGAAGAATAATACTGTTAAGAGCAGCATTTTCCTGTTTGTGAATAATGATAACAAAAGTGTCAGCGATACTGTAAATAGAAGGAAAAATCTATAACTTCCGAGTCCATTTACGTACAGTCCGCTCGCGAATATGTAAATTAACATCGAAAGTGCAGCCATAGAAGATAAAATAGCTATGTCTCTGATTTTATTTTTGATTATTCTATATAGTTTCTTCCAGTTTAGAAATATCACCATAAAAATTAGTGGTACTAATACCAGCAGTTCCAAGAAACCAGTGTAAAAAGCAGAAGCGTTTGAAACAGAAAATGAACTTACAGCTGGTGCATTCTGGTTAAGTGACATAAAGAAAGAGAAAAACATATCATGGTATGTCAAAGCGTTGTATACAAAAAATGGGACCAATGCCAGTAATGTTATTCCTATCAACATTAATATTCTCTTTACAGACTTCAGCAGGTTTCTGTCGATTATAAAAAGATATAACGGAAGAAAGAACAGGCTGTCATACTTTGATACGAATGCAAGAGCCATGAAAAGTCCAGCGATAGGTTTTTTCAAACGTATAAAAGATACGAACAGTATTAGGAAGCTATACATTGGAAGTTCAGATCCGTTTTTTATTGCATAAAACAGGAAGAACGGGTTAAGCAGTATACCTAGCACAAGTATATATTCGATTTTGAATGCCTTGCAGAAAAAGTACACTGCTACAAAGAATATAGCTGTGAAAAGGGCTATGAATGCATATACCGCATATGCTCCGAAAACAAAGGACAGCAAGCCTATAGTAAAACTCTCCAACAGGGCACGCTGATTCTCAAAGTATGAACCGCCGTGGAATAAGTAGTTTGAATTTAGTATACGCACAAGCATGTCCCAATTATTCAAAATCTTGAACTGCAGGAAAAAGAATATTATTGATATTATAAGGTAAGCAAGTATCAGGTACTTCCTGTGGGTATAAACGAAATTATCCAATTTCTTTACATATCTAGAGAATTTAGTCGTTTTCATAAGACTTCCATGCATATTTCTCAGACAATATATAATTGAATACAAAAGCTATTATTATTCCTATAAGGTTAGCTAACAAATAATATACAAAGATCGATAAGTATAGAGCCGTCGAAACATTTATCACGAGACCGACAAGGGCAATTAGATTATACCTTGGCAGTGCCTGCCTGATGCTCACTCTACTTTCAAAGGTTATTTTATGGTTAAGTATAAAATTGCTTAGTATGGATATCTCAGCCGATGCTATGAAAACAAGGTAAAGCGGCAGAAAAGTATGGAATACAAATGCAAAGAACTCGTTTACCACTATACCGCTTAGACCGACAAGCGCAAATTTCAAGAACCTGAAATTATTAAGCTCCATTAGCTGCAGGATAAAGTCTAACATTACTCTGTTTGTAAGCTTGGACTTTCCATTTTTTCTGTCTCCGAATTTAAAGTTTACCTCTCCTATTTTGCCGCCTTCTTTCATGCTTGCCATTACATCTAGCATGATCTTGTATCCAATGGGCTTTATCTTTTCAATATCAATAGAGCTTTTTTTAAATGCAAAGTAACCCGACATCGGGTCTTTTATATCCTTTATACCGTTTATCATGCTCTTTGCCAATACAGAAGCTACTTTAGAGATAATATTTCGGCTTAAACTCATTTGAGCTTCTTCTCTATGTCCATATACGACATCGAACTTTTTTAGTTTCTCTAAGAACTCTGGTATTTTTGCTGGATCGTGCTGAAAGTCAGCGTCCATAACCACTATTTTTGCGTCTCTGTCTTTTATCGAAAGTATGCCGTCAAGAACCGCAGAAGAAAGCCCCCTTTTATCCTTTCTGGTTATCAATCTTACGTTTTTATATTTTCTGCAGATTCTGTCAGTTCCATCGAGGGAATGGTCATCAACGACTATTACATTATATTTAACAAGTAGCGGAAGCAAATCCTTAAGGTTCTCCGCTTCCTTGTACGTCGGTATAATTATGTAATTTTTCATGCATGGTCTTTCTATTGAATATGCTTTTTTTATTTATATCTATAAACCGTAAGCAGAATCATGTTCATCTAAGTTTTCAATGTAAACATTATTTGGATCACTATACCTAAATATTATGACCTTGCTTCCTACGTGTTTGCTGCAGTACCCTTTCATCGGTCCGCTAAGCTTCTCAGCCTGCTTGGGATTATAGCATATCTTATCGATTGCTTTTTTTACCCTGTTGAAATAATTTCCGTCTTTTTTGTACATTCTATATATCTCGCCCGCTGCGCTATCACCTATCCTAAGGTTCACGGATCCGTTTCCAAGTAAGTTTTCAAGTTTTCTTTTGGCTTCATTATTCATTAATTTTACTGAGATAAAGTAGTATAAATACTTAATCTATAGCTCGTTTATCTGCAGTCTGTGCTTTTCAGCGATGGATTTTAACTCAGAAACTATCTTTGTCATTTCTTGTTCCGATACTACTTTGTCAGAGTTTTCTTCTTTTTGAAAAGTCTTCAGAAACTCTTTTTTTGCAACTTTAAGTATGTCGTTCTTTTTTCTGGGTATGATATGAAAATGCAGGTGTTTTATACTTTGTCCTGCGTTCTCTCCTTTTTGAAGAAGGAAATCAAATTCGTTAGTTTCGCTGTATTTTTCGGCTATGAATATGGCTTTGTTTGAAAAATATATGAAGTCTTTTCTCTCATTCTCTTTCAACTGGTAAAGCTCCTCTATATGTCTTTTAGGTATCACAAGACAGTGTCCTTTTACTACAGGGCGTAAATTGTATATGGCTCTAAAAAAATCATCTTCGTAAAAGCTCTCTTTCTTCAGGATCGTAGACTGACAAAATGGACATTCCATAGTTATCAAAGAAATTAAGATTATTTATTGTTTTTATATATCAATATAACTATCCCTTTGCATTATCCTTTTACATGTTCGTAATTTTGAATAAAAAAATTATTAATACTGTGGATAACTACTATTTTTATGAATAAAGGACTGCTTGCAGGTATATTGGTTTTAATTATCATAATAGTAATAGTGGCTTTTACTTATCATGGAAATGTCACTACTACAACTACTACAAGCACTTCATTAGCAGCTGTTCCAATATCTCTTACAGACCCGGCGCAAGTACCTGCGAATACGACTAATTTGTCAATAACTTATTCTTCATTTAGCGTGGTTTATACTTATACAAATTCATCCGGTGGCGTAAAAACCGTTAATTCTACTGGGAATATAGATTTACTATCACTGTTCAATGTTTCAAAAGTACTGGCAGAAGTCAATCTTCCAGTCAATTCATCAGTAAAATTAATAGGATTCAATGTCGTTTCAGCATCGGCGGTAATAAACGGCACTTTGTATAATGTTACTGTACCCAGTTCGATTATCACTGCCAATTTAGCTAGTAATAGAATCAACAGCTCATCGGATTTAGTGCTGGATTTTGCTCCTGCACTTATAACCGTTTATACTGCTGGTTCTGTGCAGTATGTACTGCTTCCATCGCTTACAGCAGTATCAACTACCGGTATAATACATAAAACGATCGGAAGCATATCGCATATCCCTGCCAATATAAACAGATCCTTGTTTGCAGAAAGAGCGAATATAACTATAACTTCGGCGATCTTAAGTCAGAAAGGAAATTTAACAGACGTTACAGTTACAGTAAAGGATAATTCGAATAAATCGGTCATTCTGCAGAACCTAAGACTAAAGATGTCGAACGGAATGCTGATCTCTACCCTTAATCATACTCAGTATCTTTTCAATAACAGCCATAAATATTCAAATAAATACAATTATTCCCAGTCTTACAACTATTCCAGAGGATATCTTTCAAAGTATCTTTTGAACTACAGCAGGAACCAGTCAAATATTATTTCCGGCTTGCCTAAATTCATGGGCAATCTTAATAAGTCATTATACAGCAAACTCAATGGAATGAATATAAGTATATCTGGAGGATTAAGAGGCAATATCCACGGAGGCTTAGCAGGATTTGGAAACATAGGCAGAAAGATACAACAGCAGTTCAATAACACAGAAATAAGTATAATGAATAACATTAAAGCAAATCAAAACAGATTAAACATCATGAGAAAAATAATGTATGGCATGTCCATAAACTTCTTAATATCAGCAAACGGCACAATGTTCCTTCCTTTTTCTGGTAAGGGGCTTGCAAATCTTCCATTGAATGTAAGCAGTGTTAGTATAAACGATATAAACAGTTCAGATTTTAACCTCACCTATAATAATTCTCGTTTCGCAAATTACGTTGTAAATGAGAGTAACTTCTCAATGCCAAATAACTTCGGTTATGCTCTTTCACCAGGTGGAAGTGTAACACTCACATATTTAGGTAATATGAACGTTGGAGAAGGTCTAGTCACTTTGGAATTGCTTTCGGGAGTGCAGTACACGCTTTATCTTAGCGGCACCAATGGAGCAAGAGCGGTTTACAGCGTAAACGCCACAAATTAGTTATATACCAAATACAAATGGCTTTTTATCAGTAACCAAATAAATTACTTTATAACTATAGAAGAATAAGACATGCATTTACTGCATAGGCTCTAATCCTTTTCTGTCTCTTATCTGTTTTATTATAACAGGCTGTATGTCTCTAGGTAGTTTCTTGAAGGTTTCTCCTGCAAGCGACCACGAACCTCTTCCTTCCGTGCCGGATCTAAGTTCATTTGTAAAGTTGAATGTAGAAGCTACTGGCATCTCGGCCGTTATGACAGCTTTATCTCCATCGTCCTTTACATTGTCTATAATACCTCTCTTTGACTGTATAAGCGCACTTATGTTGCTTAGATTTGCCATCGGCAAGTCTACCCTTAATATCTGTATAGGTTCAAGTATTATTGGATTTGCCTGAAGCATCGCATCCTTTATTGCATCTCTAACGGCAGGTATAACCTGTGCAGGTCCACGGTGTATGGCGTCTTCATGTAACATCATATCAGTAAGTACTATCTTGACGCCGCGAACCTCCTCTCTTGCCTGTGGTCCTTCTTTCATGACTTCATTGAACGATTCTATGCACAT
>DARG01000021.1:5834-16171 GCA_002503215.1 Candidatus Parvarchaeota archaeon UBA446 | reverse complement strand
GAATGAGCAGCAATAAATCTGTAATTTTACAGAGTGAATCTAGCTGATTGAAAATTTTTTTATTTTTAAAATTTTTTTTATAGATTCTTTTAATATTTCTAAAAATTATTTGTAAAGATATATAAGGAAATTCGACTAAACCGGTTTTATAAAGATTTTTACGATTGTGACACTTAATATAGGTATTCTACTTCTTTTTAGTAGATTTGGCATGCTGTAAAGAATCTGCTACGCTTATAAGCTTTTTTATTATCTCGCTCCTTGGAAAGTCAACTGATTCCGATTGACAAAGTACACTTACAGAGAATACATTACTTTTGTTTGCGAAACTGGTTTCAGATATAAATATTGAAGGCTCATCTGCTACAAACTCAAGTTTACTGATTTCTTTTTTTGCTTTTAATATGAAAGTATCTGGATCAACGTTGGAAGGGACCTCATACCTTACCTTTACATTTCTGTTCTTTTCGTTATTGATGAAAATAGAGGCCTGTAGAACTATGCTATTCGGTATTTTTATCGGTATATTATTCTCTAACCTTATGGTTGTAAAGGTAAGATTCATCTTCTCAACTACGCCGGTATAACCTGGAACTAAGAAATCATCTGAAAAAAATTTAGGAGGGTAACTCGGCGCTATAAGGCCATACTGCCATGTGCTTATTGTGATGTTATCCCCAATATTAAAAGGCCTTGAAAAAAGCAGTACTATGCCGCTGAAAAAATTAGACAGAGAAGTCTGTGCAGCAAGACCAATGACTACTCCTGCAAAACCTCCACCTAAAAGTATGGATGTAATGCCTATTCTAAAGGAAGAAAGAGCTATTGCAATAACTATTATGTAACCTGCAAGCCTAGTCACAAAAATTAATGTATTACTTACCTGCTTGTTTTTGCCGCTTACCCTTATCTCAATTATATCGCTTAGTAGGTTTACAATCATTACACCTGTAACCAAGATTATAAGCATGTATATTATTTCCTTGTATTCTGGAGGTATGAAAGAAAATATGCTTATTATGAATGCAAGCACAGAAAACGCTATTATAACTAGTATAATAGAGTATATCTTTCTAGCAGTTATATTCTCCATGAATGAAATAAAAATTAAAGATATAAAAAGATTTTATGAAAATGGGTATTAAGTTAAATCCTAAAAAACTATAAGAAACTTGAATTTAATCAACTTGGTATATATTTCTTCCAGTCTTTGTTGTTTTTTTCAATCGGAACAAAATGCACATTTTCTTCCATCTCATTTCTTAATTCTGAATTTACCAGAAATTTATTTACCGGGGATACGTGCTCCAGTATATTAAGGGTAATTGTATCTTCATTGGATTTTGGGTATATATGCCAGCAAACCGTATCTCCTTCTGGATTCTTTCTTATATTATTAAGGATGTACTCTCTGTCATCGTAAATATCATATTTAGAACCTTTCCCTTTTAGGTATAACTTAAAAAAATTCAAGTGTTTACCTTTGTAACCTATATTGTTTTTTTCACATTTATTAATCGAGTACACCAAGTCTTCTATGAGTCTATGACTGAATAGATCTGTATCATCTCCATTTGAAACGTATTTTATACGACCGGGAGCACTATTCTTAAAAAGATATAAAAAAGTGCCTTCTTCATTGTTTAGTACATAAGCGTGGACCCTTTTGTATGTTACTAAATCCGAATTCTTGAAGAACAGGTACTCTCCAGTATTTTCTTCCTTTACTGGATCGACTTTAATGTATGCATATGAAAATGCAAAGTTCATATTATCCAAGTAACCATTAAAATTATCTAACTTTTCTCCCTTACTAAGTAATGACTCTAGAAATTGTTCTTTTTTCATATATTTTATAGAAATATTCCAATATATAAATGTTATTATTTGTAATATTTACAACTATACACATGACTTTTGTGCAAAAAACAATCTATATTTGTTTTTATTTTAAATATATTGATATAAAAATAAATCAACTTTCTATCTAAATGCTTAAATAGACATCATAATCTTATTATAAGATATATATGGTATTGGGAAATAAGTTTGATCCATTATACACAGCGAAAAAGGACATAGAAGATATAATTGCAGAAAATGATAAAGATGAAAGAATAAACAAGATAGTAAAGAAAAAAGGACTAAAACTTTCTGAGATAGTGGAAAACGAAATCAAGATATCCTATGATACACTTACTACATATACGTCTTACAGAACAAGAGACTACAAGAGAACTTTAATAGAGCTAATAGAGAACATTGAGTATATAAAAGAATTTTCAAAAAGCACATATCCTTCGATTAAATTTAAAATCGACTTTGATAGAAACGATGAAAAATATTACATAGAAGGTATGAATGATAAAGGAGAAACGCTGTTTTCATTCAACATTTCTAAAAACAAATACGAAACGGGAGACCTTACCAAGACTTATATTTACACAAACATATACAAGAAATTTGCGGAAAATGCAGACTTTGCAAAGGAATTCTTTTCTATAATAAACAAAAACGTGATACTGAAAGATATAAATGATTCATATAGAGACATTTTAACAGCCGATGAAGCCAACGAACAAGAAGGCCCAGAAGACAGAATGAACAGCTTAGGAATTGAAGTATATAAAGGTGAAATTGGGATGAAAAGCGTCGGTGGTTATCGTGATATAAAAGATAGAATAGAAAGAGAGATATTTACACCGTTTACTAACAAAAAGTTACTATCTGAGATAAGAGAGCTTACCAGGGGAGAAAAAAGAAACGAAGTGAACGGTGCACTTTTTTATGGGGAACCAGGAACCGGAAAAACGCTTATGGCAAGGGCCATATCATATGAAAACGAAATAAACTTTCTTTACCTCAACATAGCCCAGATTTATAGTAAATGGTATGGTGAATCTGCTAACAGGATGAAAACAGCAATGGATACAGTAAAAAGATACGCAAAGGAAAACGGCAAAACCGTACTTTTTATAGATGAGATAGACTCGCTGGGTGACAGAAAATATTTAAGCACTGAAAGCAGCAAGGTTCTTAACGTTCTACTAACCTATTTGAGCGGTATAAAATCGGATAACGATGACGAACTCCTGTTTATAGGCTGCACTAACATGATTGAAAACCTTGATCCTGCGCTCTTATCAAGATTCAAAAGCAAGATTTATTTCAGAAAGCCTAATAAAGACGATAGAAAGGAAGTACTGTCTACTTACTGCAGAAAACTTGATGAAAATGAGTTGGAAGAGCTGGCTGATAAGAGCGATAACCTTACTGGAAGAGATTTAGAATCGATTGCATCCATAGCAGAAGATAACCTTGCGTATGATATAGCAAAAAACAGAAAGAATTATAAAACCCCACGACTTGAAGATTATCTGGCTGCATTATCCATATTCAAACAGCACAGCGAAGAACAGAAAACAAAAAATAGTAGTATGTATAGCTAAATAACTATAAAAAACCGCCACTGTTTATATAAATTAATTTATAGTATACAACTAAATTAAAAAAATAAACATCAATTATCACATTATTAAGATTTTTATTAATGAAATACTAAATATTATTATGAGTGATATTTTTACTGAGATATCTGTAAACGGAGATATATCTAGGTTAATAATAAATAAATATAATCCTGTAATAAAATACAATTTTAAGGCAAAAAACAAAAAAATAGAAAAAGGCAAAATAAAGATTAACGGAATAGAGCTCACTATTTCCGGAAAAAATGGAACGTTAGAAATAAAAAAACCTCTGGATATAGAAGAACATATATTGGGATTGGGAGAAAAACCATTCGAATTAGAGAGAAGACGGACAAAACTTACTATGTGGAATAGTGAGCCATCGGGATATACGGTCTATACAGATCCTATTTACTCTTCAACGCCCTTTTTTATATCAGTAGATAAAAACAAGAAAACTGGCATTTTTGTGAATTATCCGGGAAAGGTCACATTCGATTTTGGAGTAAGTGATTATGGTAATACGACTATAACGGTAGATAACACAGGAGCGGAAATTTTTGTCATTACTAAGAGTAGTATAAAAGATATAATAAAAGAATTTACCATGCTTACTGGAAAACCATTTCAAATTCCTGATTGGGCCCTTGGACATACGATATCCAGATACAGCTATTTTCCCGAGGAAAAAGTAATAGAAGTACTTAAGAATTACAAAGAATCGGTGAAAGTGGACTGTGTATATCTTGATATAGATTATATGAATGGATACAGGCTTTTCGAATGGGATAAAAATAGATTTAATAATCCTACGGATATGATAAAAAAGATACATAAATTAGGGTCTAAAACAGTTACTATTATAGACCCTAGCATAAAACTTGATCAGAACTATGAATCGTTTAAAGATGGTTTAGGAAATTACTGCGAAACAGACAGCGGAGAATTATATAGTGAGAAAATGTGGCCAGGCAGGAGCGTTTATCCGGATTTCTTCAATAAAAATGCAAGAGAATGGTGGGGCAAAAAAATAAAGAGATGGGTATCCAATTATGACATTGATGGAATATGGTTGGATATGAATGAACCTACCGTATTCAATGAGAGAAGAACTTTTGACAAAGATGTTATACATAAACTTGACGATGGCAGGAAATTACATCATGATGAAGTTCACAATGCATATCCATTGATGGAAGCTATGGCTACGAAAGAAGCACTAGGAAAAGACTCGTTTGTGCTATCTAGGGCAGGATACCCTGGTATACAAAAATATGCTGCTATGTGGAGTGGTGATACTAAATCTTCCTGGGAAGACATGAAAATACAGATACCGTTGCTTCTAAGCATGAGTATATCCGGTATGCCATATGTAGGCTGTGATATCGGTGGATTCATAGGCAGAAGCGATCCCGAACTGCTTTCCAGATATTATCAGATGTGTTCTTTATTTCCAATATTTAGAAACCACAAAGATAAAGGCTACAATGACCAAGAGATATACAATATCGAGACAAAATACGCTCAAAGAATAAAAAAAGCTATAGAGACTAGATACAATTTCATAAAATACATTAAATCATTGGCAGCTGAGTCAAGTAAGTATGGTACTCCCATTATAAGACCACTTTTTTATGAATTTGAAGATGATGAAAATACATACCATATAAATGATCAGTACATGCTTGGAAGTAAAATATTGTTCGCTCCCATACTGGAAAGAGGTGCGACTGGCAGAGATGTATATATACCTAACGGGAACTGGGTGGATAAGGATACGCGCAAATCCTTCAAAGGACCGGGATATATACATTTGGATTCTGACATGCCGATATTTATTAGAGAAAACGGAGATAAAATCAATGGATATGATAACTGAAAAAGTACGCGTGATAACCGAGGACAGTTTGATAATGGAAGGGTTACTTTATAGATCAAATAAAAAAAGCAAAAATATAGTAATAAATGTGCATGGCACGGCAGGCAATTTTTATACTACTAATTTCATAGATGAAATGGCAAAAAAATACACTGATTCAAGCATAGACTTCATGCCTATGAACAACCGTGGACATGATTATATTTCAGAGATACAAAAAAGCGACGGTAAAGGCTCCAAACTAATAGGATATACATATGAAAAATTTACAGACTGTGTATATGATATAAAAGCATACGTAGATTTTGCTGTAAGAAAAGGATATAAAAATATTATATTACAGGGCCATAGCCTCGGAGCTGTAAAATGTGCCTATTATATGGCAAGTAAAACTGATAATAGAGTGAAAGGGTTAATATTTGCTTCTCCTCCAGATATGATTGGACTTGGAAAAGTGGAAGGAAATACAAATAAGATAGGTAAAGATCTTTTTTCTATAAATAGAAAAAATTTTCATCAGATAATATCATCTGAGACTTTAAAGCAGCTAAGAAAAAAGGACAGCCCAGCTGACATTTTTAGTACCTACGATATTAAGAAAAGGTCCATATTAGAAAGGATAAGACAGCCCATATTTGCTTTCTTTGGAGATACCAACGAAGCCACAATAATGGAATCCTTTACCGCATTGAAAATAATACGCGAAAAAGCAAGTTCCTGCAAAGATTTCACATACAAAGTATTCAAAGGCGCAAACCATATCTACCTTGGACATGAAAAAGAAGTTGCTTCGTCTGCAGCTAATTGGGTAAAAGAAAAACTCAACTAATAATCATTTTACGTTAACCTGCTTGACAAACGTATCATTTTTATAGATATTATATTTTTTGAGTTTGAAATGAATCTCTGTACCTACTTTAAGTGGCATATTACCAACAAGTGTTATCATATGCCCATCCTTTGTTTCGCACATCCAATAATTTATATTGCCCGAAAGTTCATTAGTAACTAGCTTGGCTGTCATACTGCCTTTACCTGCCACAGCCCATTCCGGCCTGAAACCAATGAGTTCGTCTTTGCTTTTACTTATAAAACTCATTGGGAAATTTCCTATAAAATCCGCCACCCATGTTGTACTCGGAGTATTATACAAGTTTTCAAACGAATCTATCTGCTCGAACTTCCCCTTATTCAATACGCCGACTCTAGTTGTTATATTCGAAGTTTCTCTTTGATCGTGAGTAACGTATATAAATGTACTTCCAAGGTTGTCTCTTAATTTCTTTAGTTCTTCCCTTGCCGTAAACCTTACCCTTGCATCCAAGTTAGAAAAAGGTTCATCTAAAAGGAATAAGGCCGGCTTTCTCACCAAAGCGCGTGCTAAGGCTACACGCTGTTTTTGCCCTCCGCTTATTTTATTTATTGATGATTTCAATATTTCAGATATGCCTAAAAGTTTAGCCGCAGTATTTACCTTTTTTTCTATTTCTTGTTTATCCATACGGGCTATTTTCAGGGGAAAAGCTATATTACCAAAAACATCCATATTTGGATAAAGGGCATAGCTTTGAAAAACCATAGCTATATTTCTCTTATTTGGCGGTAAATCAGTTACATCTTTTCCATCAACTATTACTGACCCGGAATCCGCATCTTCTATACCGACTAATACTCTAAGCAGCGTACTTTTACCGGTACCAGAAGGCCCAAGAATGGCGAAAAGCTCCCCTTCATATATCTTTAGGTTTATATTGTCTAGTACAACTTTATTTCCAAATTTCTTTGTCAAGTTTTTTAATTCAATTTTTACCTTTTTCTGTTTCATCCTGTTAAACCTCCACTAAGGTATACTCCCTTAATATATTTTTGTAATATTACGGTTAAAACTATTACAGGTATAGATATTACTGCTGCAAATGCTGCCGCTTGTACTAAGCTACCTTCAGTTATGTTGATATAGACTATAACTGGCAATGTAGGCTTAAGCGGAGAAAGAATAACTGCGAATGTAAATTCATCCCAAGAGGTAAGCCATGATAGAAGAAATGCAACCGCTATACCTGCCTTTGCAAGAGGAGTAAGCAGAGTATACAAAGTTCTAAGCACGCCCATACCGTCCACCCTGGCCTGATTTTCTATATCCTTTGGTATAGCTCTAAATGCTCCTAATATTATGAAGGTTGCCAATGGCATCGTGAATAGTGACTGTGCTAATGCTAGTGCAATTACACTATCGAAAAGTCCAGCTTTTATAAATTCTGCAGATATCGGAATTGCTATTACAAGTGCGGGTACAAGATTCGCCATAAAAAGAAACACCACTATAAGATTCGCGAGTCGTTTATTCATTTTACTAAGTCCATAAGCTGCAGGTATAGCTACTGCTAATGTTAGGGCACCTACTAAAAATGCTACTTCCAGGCTTTTAAACATTGGTGCAACAAAGTTATACTGTGTTAATGCGCTGATAAAGTTTGCTAACGTTATATGCGATAACAGCTGTGACGGAAAAAGTTCATCCAAAGTGTATCTAGTTGGTGAGAAAGAAACAAGAAAAAGTATGTACAGAGGATAAATAAATATTATTGCTACTACAGATGCGACAACATACAACAAATATTTATTTCTAGTTTTTCTTTTCATAGAATCAAGCCTCGTATGCCCCAATCATTCTTCTTCTAAATACTACTATAAGAGCGAATCCCATAGCGAATGCAAACAAGATAGTCGCTGATGCAAGCGAATAATAAAGTGTAGATGTAGTAGAATAGAAGTTATACGTCAATGTCGTAAGCAAAGCTGGACTATAACCAAAAAGTATAAGCGGCAAAGCGAATATATTAAATTCGGCTATACCTCTTATTATTAGTGCTATTGTCACAAAATCAGTCATATTCGGTAAAGTTATACTGAAGAATCTTTTTATTGGTCCGGCACCATCTACCTTAGCTGCATTGTATAATTCGGGAGGGATTTGACTCATTCCCGCAAGTAGTATAAGAGCAACTATAGGCGTCGTTTTCCAAGAATCTGCCAACATTGTAGTAAAAAGTGTCATATAAGCATTGGAGTACCAATTTATGGCATGAATCCCAAAAATCGAAAGAAGGGAATTCGCATAACCTCCAACGGCGGGAAATATTAATGAGAATGTATATGCAGAGACTACGGTAGCTATACCAAAAGGAAGAATATATATTGTAGAGAAAATTGACCTGCCCCTAAATGTTTTTGACAGAAGACTGGCTATAATAAAACCAAATGTAAATTCTATTGCCAATGCTCCTGCTGTAAGTATGACAGTATTTATTATGGCTGAAAAAAGACCATAGTGTGTAAGAGCCGTAAAATTTGAAGTTGTTAGTTTACCAGTAGACGGAGAATGAAAAGCTTGAAAAATTCCGGTAAATGCCGGATAAAAAGATATCAAAACGATGTAAATTATAAGGGGCAAAATAAAAAATAATGGAAAATATTTGTGTTTTAACTTAAATTTCATAACTACAATAAATAATTGTTATTTAATTTAAACTTAAATAACTCATTATGCTGCCGTAAGAGGAGTAAATACTCCATTCTCGTACTGATTCGCATATGTAGTGTTATAAGTGGTTGCAAGATACTTGTAAAGTTTAGTGTTTTGAGTACTAAGTATACTTTGTATGGATGAAATAGTGCAAGTTCCACCACATTTATTTGTTACAATGCTTGTAAATGCCTCATCAGCAAGTGTGTTCCACTCCGTTAACCAAGCTACAGGAGGTCTAAAAAATGCTCCTTGTTGCAACGCACTATCCATTGCGTATTGTACCGCACTGGTATTATAAAGTGTCGTTCCATTGCTTAGAGTATTAACTACGGTATCGGTGGTTGCTATTGATTCATAGTTTGTTAGTGATCCTGGCCACTGATAATCAAAGAAATTATATTCATTGTTGTTAAGGCCTTTGTATGATGCCCAATAATCATGTGTATACGCTGGAGAGAAATATGCGCTCATATTATACATAAAGTAGTATGCTGCTACATCGCCGCTGTCATTAAACATTAAAGGATTACCTCCTGCTTGTACCATCCATTGGAACATTTCCGTAGAAGTACTAGCTCCTCCATGACCTTGCATGCTTATTCCACCGAGTCCGGCTGCTATTAATTTACTTCCCATAGTAATAAGTTGGCTCCAGTTCTGGGGCGGTGTAATGCCTAAGGATTTCAAAGCTCCAACATTGTACCAAACTAAAGGTATATTTGCTCTATATGGTAAAAAGTATACTCCTCCATACGTTTTTTGTTCATATGGTATAAGACCAGCCATTGAAGGAACTAATGTTGTAGGAAGAACTGTAGAAGCATTCGTTATATTCATTAAATCTCCAGCATAGAAAAGAGTACCAATATCTAGATTGTCTTGTGCGATTACCGTAGCTCCCACATCATTACCTAATACTAAAGCTTCTATATCCTCAGTAATATCATTTGGCCTTGTCTGAATCCAGTTTATTTTTATTTTAGGATATAAATGCTCGAATTCTGGGATTAACTCATTTTCCATAACTTGTGTTGCAGAAGCACTTACACCGAGATCATCGTAATAATTTACAGTAACTGCTGGCCCATTGTATGTAGGTAGAGTTGAATTTGTTGTTCCTTTATCTATAGAAGGCCATCCTAATGATTCAATTGCATCTTGTGCTTGAACTGATGTAAAGAATGTTATAACTGTGTCTAATGCATTAATATTGGTAGCCCCTTTTGGTATAGCAAAAACGTCACCGCCTATGAGGTGCTCGCTGTTGTTCATACCGGCTGGACCATCATACACTCCTATCGTAGAAGAAGGTGAAAAAGAAACTGGCTTTACCGTACTTGTAGGAACTGAAACTACTTTAGAAGGAACATGTGAAACGTAACCTATAAAGAAAAATATTATAGCCACAACTATAATAACTGCGACTGCCACTGAAGAAAAAACTTTGTTGTTTGGAGTT
>DARG01000021.1:0-5761 GCA_002503215.1 Candidatus Parvarchaeota archaeon UBA446 | reverse complement strand
TATATAAATACTTAACTCTTTGTTTTAATAAAATGATTATGAGTAGAGGAAATATTAGTATAATAGACCTTCTTGCTGTGCCTGTTGTATCGTAAACCTCGCATATATATGTAATATTCATATAAGCAATAATATTGTACACAAGAATGATAGGAGTCATTCCCGTAATATCTCTCAAGATACCTTGAAAGAAGAATTAGTTATACCAAGCTGATTTCATACTGCTAATGAACTCGTAGCAGCGACTATCCTAATTATCTTCTAAACCAGGCATAAATCTTATTTTTAATTTTATGTAATAATAATTTTTATAGTATTAAAGATTGCAAGTATAATGAAACTTGAAACGACAAGACTTATTCTTCGTACAGCTAAAAAAAATGATTGGAAAGATATTTTTGAAGGCGCGAGTGACTTGGAGATAGCAAAGAATACATTACTTATTCCTCACCCCTACAGGAAAGTAGATGCAGTAAATTTTATAGCCCACTGTATTAAAGAACAAGGTAAGAAAAATAGCTCGCATTACGATTTATTTATAGAACTTAAAGCAGATAAAAAAGTAATAGGTGTTACAAGTATACACAGAAGTAAGGAAGATAAAAATGTTGGTATAACCGGATCATGGATAAACAAAAACTACTGGAGAAGAGGTTATATTTTAGAGGCAAAAGTTGCCGTGCTGGATTTTGCTTTTAATAAGCTCAAGCTCAGAAGAGTAGAATCAGAGGCGTTTACAGAGAATAAGGCATCAAATCTTATGTCAGAGAAACTTGGTTTTAAGTTAGAAGGAACAAAACGTAAATCTGTTACTGCGGTATCGACCGGTATAGTACACGATGTTAATATATATGGTATGTTAAGGGATGAATGGGTGAAGAAACGCGGAGAAATAATAAAAAACGTCAGAATAAAGATCAAGAAAAACGGATAATAACTTTTTGAACAAAAGCTTCATTTATATGGTTTACATATCCTTTAAATAATTATTCAGTCATTAGACAGCGCTTATTCCTTCTTCCCGTAAAGAGCTTTTCTTAGGACACCAGTAAGCTTCCTATGTACAGTGTACGGCATTATGGAGAGTGGGAAAGCACCTAACTCATATACGACTCTGTGCAGCTTATTCTCTGTCTTGATTCCAGAGAAACCTATTTGATAGTGGCTGTCCGAATATTCCTTCGAATATTTATTGAAAAGCATCTCTGCTCTAGGCTGTTGGGCATAATCGCTTACTATAGTTATTTCGTTAATATTTGGTAGGTTTTCTCTTATCAGATAAAGCGAGTTTCTTGCGTTATCCTCTGTGTTTATAGACTCATTCTCGTTTAGTATGCTGTCAAGGCCTTTTCCTTTGGCAGTATATTCCGTTTTTTTCTCAAAGTCTTTTCCAAAGCCTGATATTATAAGCGCGGCTGATTTATCCTTATTATATTCATAAAGTGCTTTTTCCAGCCTTTTATCTTGCTTGGGCCCGCCTAATACCACAATCGCCCTTGTGTAATTATAATTAGAATTATAAGATCTACCTTGGGGCAAAGAGTCATTGCTTCCCATTATATTATTTTCCAATTCATGTTTATTTTTCATAATTTTAGTCACCGTTTTTGATTTATGAACTTCCTTTACTTTATTTTTATATAAGGTTGTAACTAGTATAAATATTTAATTTTATACTATTTATAAGTAAAAATTCCTTTTATATCCAATTAAAGACTACACATTGTTAAATTAAAATTTTTTTATGTTAATTTCAGGTATAAGGCGTTAATATAGAGAACCGATATAATAATTTCTAAATTTTATAAATCGCCATAAAAGATATTCCTTTTAATTTATAGCCCAATTGGATATTATCATCAAGCCGAGGACAGTTAAAATGTGTTCGACGTGTCTTAAGCGTACAGACTTCCTGTTAGTTTCCTCAATATTTTTGTCTTAGTACTGACTTTTACATTAAGTTAAATCAAAATCTATATTGTTAAGCTTCTCTGTTTTTATAGTACGTCGTCGAGTTTTTTGAGATCTCTAATCATTTATTTTCGCTGCTATCGTGGTTATCTTTGATGATAAGTAGGTTATAGACTGCAGAAGATTATTCAACTTGTAATCCTTCAAAACTGAGAAGATAAGCGTCCGGTCCTTCTTACAATTGTCCACTATATTCTTGTACACCATGGCATCGGTCGAGTCTATAACTATATAATATTTATTGCCACTGCCATCCCTAGAATAGGCTTCCGAGGCCTTCTTATCAAGAAGAGATTGCTCAGGAGAAAAATTGTATATGCTGTCAAGAGTGTTAAGAAGGTTTCTTTCTCTACCGGCAATATCGCTTATTATACCGCTAAGGGCGTTGTACATGCCTTTACCGGTTATATCATTATGCATCGCGTTTTCACTTAATTTATACTCTATCATTTTTTTCTCGGGTTTCTCCTTTACATGGTAGAGGATGTTCTCCAAATCGGCCTTTTTATTTTCCATATATAATTTTTCTATTATAGAGTAGGAACATCTCTTATATTTAAAGGTTTCGATACCGCAACTTACCGATAGACGGGTTTTTGTACTGTATTTTTGGGATAGTGCTATAAATTTATTCCACATTTATTAACTTTTTTCGATTATAATATTATTATAAGGACCTTTTCTTTTAGTATTTTATTCTTCTTATAAAAACTGCTTCTAAAACGTGACCTTTAAATATAGGATGGCAACACTTTAATTATTATCTATTTTAAGCAAGGTTATCTAACATATCATAACTTTTCTTCTAGTTTTCTTAGTTTTATATGTATATCTCGGGCTATCTTTATTATAGGGACTATTAATATTTGCGCACTACCAGCAATAAAGAGATAAACTCCTATTACCGTTGAGTTACCTGGTAAAAATTCAAAACTTCCCGTAAGAAATTCAAAACCTATCATAAAATCATTCAATAATCCAAGTATTTTGTAATTTCTTTCTATCTTCTTCTTAAGTATATATTTCTCTTTATATTTTAGTTCTCTTTTGTATTCCATTTATTTAAAAAGAAATCAAAATATTAATAGCTATAATAGAATATAAAAAATAATAAAAAGGTGATCCTATATCAATTTACTTTATCTCTGAAAGGTCTTCCTAATTCGTTTTTTAGTATTTACTGCTCAATATAGAATAGTATCTTTCCAAAACCGTTTATCTTCTTTTTAAATCCGATTGTCTTTAATACTTTCCATGAACTAGTGATATTTGCAGATATAACAGATCTTTTGTTATATGATTCTTTCTTGGATTAAATTTTATTAATTCTTTTGTCATGTATCTTATTCATTTTTATATGATTTTTTGACGTATCCGTTGAAAGAATTATCATAATATTCGTTTGCTTTATGGTTTAGATGTGAACCGGCAAATATTAATGCTACAGCTGATACGGCAAGACCAGATGCTACATAGGTACCTAATATTTTATCAGCATCGTAAAATAGGCTTAGTATATAACTACTGCCCAAAGCGCTAAAACCTCCGAAAATTAAATCTAGACCAGCATTACTGAGCTTTTTAGCCTTTCTTTTACGTTCTTCGACAGATAAAACATCTTCCAGCTTATTTTTTGTTTCCATAGTTTTTACTTTCTTAATTTTGATTGCTTATAAATCTATTATTGAATAGTTTTAGTATAAATGTCTTATAAAATTTATAGTAACTCTAAACTTACTGAATTTTTTTGTTAGCGAGTATATAATTATATAATATTAAACGACGAAAGGTTCTTAAATAACCGATTAATAGCA
This sequence comes from Candidatus Parvarchaeota archaeon UBA446, assembly GCA_002503215.1. GTDB lineage: Archaea > Nanobdellota > Nanobdellia > Parvarchaeales > Parvarchaeaceae > Parvarchaeum > Parvarchaeum acidophilus. Next base: position 1,976 of record DARG01000021.1, on the reverse strand, counting down.
AATTTGGAACATGGATACTTACGTTGCTGTATTCTTTTAGTCTATAGATCTAAGCTGCAATGTCGTTATAGCTGGTAGGGTTACCAAGATAAGTAGTTTCAATTTTTGAGATTTTCTCACCATAATCTCTTTTTATTTTTCCAACTAATGCATCTTCTATAGCATTTCCTTCGATGTAGTGCAGCATTACGAACACCAGTTTACTCATAAGGCTACTGTTGGTTATTATAATTCCTTTAAGATCCTTAGCGGTAGTTCTTTCATAAAAATCCTGACATATTGAGTTTATAGTATCTCTGAACTCGTACTGTGAAGGTTTTTCCTTCCATACCTGTAAATCCCATTTCGGAGTGTAATAAATTGTGCCTTTATCTATATCTACTTTAAAAAGAAGGTTTTCTATAGTTTCCATGTACACTATAGATTTAATCTTATATTAATACAGTACTATCTATAAGTTTTAAAAAATTTATAAGAATATATCAACTAACGTCAGTTGAAATTTTCAACGTGAAAGTATCTTTCCAAAACCGTTTATCTTCTTTTTAGATCCGATTGTCTTTAATACTTTCCACAAACTTGCAGTGTTTGTAGAAATCACAGTTTTTTTGCTTTCTTTTTCCAGCCTATCGAGAATATTTATACTTGGCAGTTCTGCGCAACTAACCAAGATGCCATCGGCTTCACTTATATCCAGTTTTTTGGCCAGTTTATAGGCAATTTCTTCCGGTAAATTTCCAACTTTAAGGTTATCGGCTATTCCCAGATATTTGTAATCAACGACTTCAAAACCTGCTTTTTTGAAATAATCTATCTCAGCCTCAGTTACGGCCTTGGTATAAGGAGTTGCAACCGCTATCTTCCTCATATTCATATATCTCATAGCATCAAGTACAGCGGCGGCACTTATTATTACTTTAGTATGTGTGGCATGTTCCAGTCTTTTTCTGACTATTTCATGATATCCCTGTTTTCTGCTGGTTATTGCTATAGTACAACCATATACTATCGCACCTACATCCGCATCAGAAAGTCGCACAGCTGCATTAAGAGCTTCTTTATCCATAGACTTTAGTTCAGAAGGAGTTACTCTACGCATTCGCATTCTATCGGAATGAAGCTTTATTTCTTTAGGGAGTACCATTCTAAATTCATCTTCCATGTTTATATTAGAAGAAGGAACTATTAGGCCTACTCTGTTTTTGTCTGCCATATCAATATATAATTTCAAAGATTAAATATGTTCCAATCAAAGCTGTATAACTGCAAGTAATCCGAACCTTAACAATTTATCCGTACATTAAAGGTTTACCTAAATATGTTTCGTTCTTTTTATTGTTGTACATTAACCTAGACAGAACTCTTACTTCTTCATTATCTAATTTAATACGTGATCTATTGCTTTTTTTCTCCCAAATATAAGGATCTATTATTTTTATATTGTAATTCTCAGTAATTCTAATATTATTTTCATGTATGTCTCCATGATAATCTCCATTTGAATGGAATTTAGAAACAGCCTCTTTTATCTGGTACATTATAAAGCGATCTCTCGCTTTATTTCTTGTGTTATGATCTATCATGTAATCAGAAAGATCCATGCCTTCTACAAATTCCATAAAATAGCCAAGGTAATCTAAAGAATTATTATTAGTGTCTAAAACCAATGCATATGGTTTTACAGTATGTTCAGGATCAATTGTATATAGTCTATGTAACTTTTCATATTCTTGCTTTATATAAGTGCCTTTTTCGTCCGTATTTTTTGAAGGTTTAAATATTATGCCTTCATTTCTATAATATCTTCGTGACTTTATTAAGTCCTTTTCCAAATCATTTTTAAGTATCACATTATTTTTATTAAATTCGAAGGTGTTTTTCAGTATAGAATCAAGTAATCTTTTTTCCATATCAATAAATTAATCTATGAATAAAAATCATATAAATACTTTATGACTACTAAAAAGTAGCTTGTA
>DARG01000034.1:3774-13087 GCA_002503215.1 Candidatus Parvarchaeota archaeon UBA446 | reverse complement strand
ACCCTCCAAATGGAGTGATGCCGAACGCTTATTTTGGCGGAGATTTAGCATAGTTAATTATACATAAAAATAATTAAATGCAATTAAATAAAATTAAAACAAACTAGTTATTAAATTTATTAAAAATTACTCACCGAGTATAAACTCTGCCGTCTTTTCCTTATTAAAAGGAATTAGATCATCATATCCCTGACCAACGCCTAAGAATAAAATTGGCTTTTTAGTTATATAAGATATTGATAAAACTGCTCCTCCTTTTTTATCAACGTCTGCTTTAGATAGTATATTTGCATCTATACCTATTTCTTTATCAAAAACTTCTGCTTGTTTTACAACATCATTACCGGTCAAAGCATCTCCAATAAATATAGTCATGTCGGGTTTACTAACCCTCTTTACTTTTTTCAGTTCTTCTATCAAGTTTTTGTTTATGTCACTCCTTCCTGCAGTGTCTATAACCACTACATCTTCCTTCGCGGAATTCGCATGCTTTATGGCGTCAAAAGCCACTGCTGCGGGATCTGACCCGTAAGTGTGCTTTATTATAGGAACTTTTAATTTTTTTGCATGTATTTCCAACTGTTCTATTGAAGCTGCACGAAATGTATCCCCTGCCGCTATTACAGGCTTCAATCCTTTTGATAAAAATAACTTACATAGTTTTGCTATTGTTGTTGTTTTGCCTGCACCATTAACTCCTATAACGAGTATTACAAAAGGTTTTTTGCTTTTTATTTTTGAGATGAACTCTTCTTTATCATAACCTATAAGAGTATTAGCGATGCTATCTCTTATGACATTATTGAGATACTTCTTATTTCCGAACATGGAAACACTTTCCCCTACTAACTTGTTTTTAAGGTCTTTTTGTATGTTTTCTAATACTGACAGAGCGACGTTGTTTTCCAAAAGAACTGTTTTTATCTCCGAATAAATCATATCCACATCGCTTTCGCTTATAGAATGCTTTAATATAGATCTCTTTTTTGACTGAACTTTTTCTTCTTCTTTTTTATCTGGCTTTTCAAGAATTTCTTCTTCTTTCTTTAATTCTTTTACTTCTTTTTGTATTTCTTTTACTTCTTCTTTTAATTCTTTCTTATCTTCTGGCAGGATTTCTTTTTTCAGCTCTAGTTCATCCTGTTTTAACAATGCTTCTTCTTTATTTTCATCTTCTTTTAAATCTTTCTCTTCTTCTTTTGAAAGTTTTTTCTGTATAGAATTGATAGAATCTTTTATTTTCTTCTTTATAAAATCAAACATATTATCTTAAAGAGCTTTGATAGCTTTCGTAAAGCTTGTTTGCTTCTTCCTCTAGTTTTGCGCCTCTTTCTTGAAGAGACTGTATTGTACTTGCGATACTGTTTATATTTTCACTAACTTCTGAAAAGTCTTTTTCCAGTTTATCTTTAAGTTCTTTGAAAGAAAACGATTTGAAAATTCCGCTACCTATACCTACTAATGCTGTATCTACTTCTTTTATCATACCTTTTATAAATATATCTTGAGCGTAGGGTATAAGGATATCGTTGTTGCTTTTTAAACCAGACAATCCATCCAAGGCCCTTGCGATGTTGTCCTGGGTTGCCTGAAGTGAATTGAGAGCATTAACATAGTTTTCTAACTCTCTCCTTATATATTCGATCTCCATAAGCTGATTGCTCAGCTTTTCTTCGTCTATTTCCATTTTAGCTTTGCTTTATTAGATTTACAGTTACTATCTTTTTATCGTCTTTTGAACACATTACACGTATACTTGGCCTGGGATTTTTCATTCCTCTTGAAAATATTTCATTATTCACATCCTGTGAGATTTTTACGTCAGTGGCTTTAAGATGTCTTTTTATAAAAGCCCTTAGATACTTGGCTCCAGCGGCCGCTTTCTTGTAAGGAGGCACTTTCTCCATTCCTCTTCTCATATTTACCGTTATTATCTGCTGTTCTGCCATATTTTATCTACCTACATTCTTATTCATTCTAGACCTATCCATCTTTCTCGTACCATACTTGCGTATCTGTGCAAACACTGGGGGACGACTTGTCTTTCTAGCATGCCTTATAAGTGCTCTTTTTTTATTAGCTGATTTATTCCTTGTCATATCTATTTATCCTCGAACTTTATTTTCTGTTCTTTCTTTGGCTGCGAAATGGCCTGTAATAGTTCCTTGAGTTTTTTATCGTCTATAATAGTTTTTAGTCTACCAGTCAATGCAGATTGGATAAGCATATTCTCTACTTCATCCGCCAATTCCGGATGACCATACTTTATATTCCCAAGTCTCTCTCTTGCTTCTTTTGTCAGGAACTTTGTAAGTACTTCCTGTCTCATTTTCTGCAGTTGCTTTTTCTGCTCCAATGATTCTATGTCATTCGTACCGTATTCCATTTTTAGTTTGCACCTATTGCCTTTGCTACACTGTCTGTAAGCGAAATGCCTTTCGGAGTCAACGCTCTTCCGAAGTGGTTTTGGATTTTTGTCTTCTTTATCAAACCAGATTCTTCAAGCTGCTGAAGTATGTGCCGGATTATTGCTCCACCGGCAGGTCTGAAATGCTGTCCACTATACCTGTTTTTCTCTTTATCACCATATATGTTTCTTAATCTTCCGACACCTATCGGTCTTTTATCGACATACATTCTTCTTAGTATACTTGCCGCTCTTAAGTACCACCAGTTATCTTGTGATGGGATTCTGTCTCTTGATGCGCCTGTTTTTACAAACTTGGACCATTCCGGAGGCGCTACGAGCTTCTCGCTCTCTAGCCGTTCTGCCAGTTTATTAACAAGCTCTATCTGATTTACGTCATATCCTCTTATCATATTTTACCTTCTTAACATTTCCACAATTTAAACATTTGTATGTTAAAAACCCTTCACTTAACCTGACTCTGCAATTTTTGCCAGGTATAAGTAATTTATTACAGTTTTTACATATTAAAAACTTTTCCTCTCTGCTTAATCTGACTTTTTTTGACTTTATCATGTGATATGCAAGATATGTATACCTATCTGCCATGCTTTTTTCATTGCGAGCGAGTTTGAGCAATGAATCAAAATCTCTTTTAAACGCTTTGTAGTTTTTTGTTGAAACCATATTATAGTAAAGTACGAGCCATTAAAAACGTTTAATTTGTATTAAAAAATAAAAGTTAAAATTTTTACAAATTTCATAAATACAGAAATATTTATAAACTATGGTATAATCCTTAAAAGTGAAGTCTGGAAAGCCTGACTTTAAAAAATTGGAGGTAGTATGGCCAAAAAGAAAAAAGTTGAAGACGAAGATGAAATCATTGATGAAGAAGAACTAGATGGGATAGATGACGAAGACCTTGAAGATGAAGATTTCGATGAATCCTCAGACGAAAGCGACTTCGAGTAAAAAAAACACAAAAAGTATAATTATAATTTTTTATTTTAATTTGTTTTTCTTAAAACAAGCACAAGATTTTCATTTGCAAATTCTTCTGATATAACGCTCTGTTTACTGTCTCTTTTTAGTATCTTGAGATAAACTCTATCTCTGTTTTTAGCCCTAACTTCTATCGAATTCTGCATGTGGCTAATGTCTATATCGCTCCTATTCTTTACCCCTGGAAGACTTATCGCGTGTATAACTGTGTTTCCGTGCTTTGAAACCAAGTCTTCTGGTTCTATTATCTCCTTTGCAGAGAAATCGCGCTTTGGGGTTTCTTTCCTTCTTTTCTCGGTATAATCGGCATATATTGAACCGTTTAATGCCCCATTTAAAACCTGTGGCAGTATCTCCTGAACCATCTTGGTAACATCTATATTTACTCCGCTTACATTTATGCCTTGAGATTTTAATGGCCTACCGCATTGCGGACAGAAACTCCATTCTTTCTCAATCGGAAAATTACAAAACTGACATGATCTTTTTTGCATAGTCTATACGCTACAGACATAGAATATATAATTTGCTACGACGCACTGAAAAAGGTTAAATCTATGAGAAATCTAGTAAATAATATGATAAAATCACTGTTTTTAATAGGATTTGTAGTATTCGTTATAGGAGTTATAGGATTCAGTGGACTAACAATAAAAGTGATAGGTTCTTATGTAAACAGGATATTTTCATATATACCTATACAGCAGCAGTATTCTGCCATAATATTCATAATAATTGGGTTTATACTTATGGGACTGAGCTTTAACTCGAAGATGGGAAAATATTATAAATACTATTGACTAAATATAGAATTAAGATTAAGCTGGAACTAAAAATCATTGATTATTTTATTTATCAACGCAAATTAAAAATAACGATAAGTTTAAATTTAGATATGTAGTCTATTTAAAGATATGATAATTGACGGAAAAGATGCTGTATTGGGAAGAATAGCTACTTTTGCTGCTAAATCGGCATTGGAAGGAGAAGAAGTCAATATAGTGAATGCCGGTGAGATTGTAATAATTGGAAACAAAAATAGTATACTTCATAAATATCTTGAAAGAAGAAGGATAGGTACGATGTCAAAAGGGCCTTTTTTCCCAAGAGACACAAAAGGTATAGTGAGAAGGGCTGTAAGAGGCATGATAAGAGACAATAGATATCACGGCAGAGAAGCTTTCAAAAGAGTTAAAGTATTTGAAGATTTACCTGAAGAAATGAAAGGCAAAGATATGCTAGAGATAGCTAAAGCAAGAACTGATAAACCGATACATAAGATTAAAATAAGAGAACTTGCAAATATACTTAAGCAAAATAGGGAAATATGAAAAAGAACGCCATATTGGTTGCAAAAAGAAAAACAGCAATAGCTAATGCTGTAATAAAAGAAGGTAGTGGCAAGATTTACATAAATGGAAAGTCCCTCGCATCATTTAATGAAAGTTTATTTAAACAGAGTATTTCCGAACCTCTTGAACTTTCCGACAACGCTTACATTAAATATGATATAGCCATATCGCTTCATGGCGGCGGATATAATGCGAGAGCACAGGCAGTTAGGGCCGTAGTAGCAAAGTGCCTTGCAAAAAAGGAAAAAAGCCTCAGAAAAAAGTTCCTTGAATATGACAGAACTTTATTGGTAGATGATAAAAGACAAACTGAAGCCCAAAAACCATACAGAAGCGCCGCAAGAGCACTGAAACAGACAAGCTACAGATGACTTTATTTATCTAGTATAAAATATTTTGGGTGGTTACAAAATAATCTCATAAATTTAATTTTTATAATTAATCCATATGGTTTTATTAAATTAGTATCATAAACGGTATTAGAAAAAATACTGATATAATGTGATTTCTGCAAACTTTTTAAAAATAACTTATTTGGTCTTAAAAAATGAATAAACGAATATGAACAGCAATATCCCGATAAAGATTACATCAACGTATGTATTCAAAGGTTTATAGTAATCGCTTAAATTATAATTTTCTCCTACGCTTACAAGAAAATTCGTTTCGTCAGTTATTAGACCCATCCCAAAACCAAAAATAAAGGCCAATGAATACATAAATTTCTTGTTTTTATGAGTAAGATCATTCAAAGAGAAAAATGTGATACCGCTTATTAAAACGAGAATTATACCTAAAAATATGTGATGAAAAGTTATACCATCGTATCCTAAACCAATATCTCCTCCAAGATAGATATAGCTCCTTGCAATTAATATTGCTATAACTAACCCCAAAAGCATGTAAAGGCTCGGGTTATCCAATATTCTTTTCTTTTTATTTGTCATAAATTATTATAAATATTAAAAAATGCTGCTTATAAATAATATGGGCCGGTGGTCTAATGGTATGATATCACGTTCGCATCGTGAAGACTCCGAGTTCAAATCTCGGCCGGTCCAGATATTTTTATGGGAGATCATATAAATATTTTATTATGATTGCCTTTTCCCCATATTAATCTATTAGTAACGAACAGAGATACAAAGGACACAAGTACTATTGATGCAGTTGAAATTATAGAGAAATATGTCCTGCCGAAATCCAGGAAATAATGTGAAATAAAACTTATAAGAAATATATCAAAACCTACTACTGACAATACAAAAACGTTGAATTTTCCGAAACGATAAGCTGAACTCAAAAATCCTTTGTTCTTGAAGTTAAACTTTTCGTTCATTATGAAATTTGAAAGCCCACTTAGCTCCCCGCCAACTAGAACTGCTATAGGATAAAAGAACCCAAGGCTAAGGCTCATATAAACCATAGTTATATTCACCATATACGAAAGTGACGAAATGATACTGTAATTTATAGAGGTCTTATTAAAACTTCTTATTATCGATTCGGCCATATCGGCAAGATTTATCTTCTTCCTGTCCTTGCCATAATCTTTCCTTATTATTTCTGTTGTGTGAATCTCTTTGGAGTTCAATAGATTTATAGACTCTACCAGGAACGTTTTTCCGTTAAGCTTCGAATTTACGAGTAATTCGGCGGCTTCTCTTGTGAATATCCTGTTGAACGAAAAGTTATTGTATGCATTTCCAAACGAAAGAATGTTTGATAGCTCCGTTACCACCATCTCTCTAAAATTTCTTATACTGCTTTCTATTATGTTGCCTCCGTTCAGATAATCAACAAACCAGTCTGAATTTTCCATTGAATAACTTTCGAATGTAACTATTCTATCAGCGCCTATGTTAAGTGCGGCCGACAAACCTGTTTTAAAGTTATCGACGAAGTGCTTGCTATGCTGTATTTTTATTATATTAAGCTTGGGCCACTTCTCTTCATCTTCTACAGAATCTAGTATTACAAAAGAAGTCTCTTTGACCGTATCGTTAAGTGCATCTAAAAACGACTGTCTTTGAACACTCTTTTGACCATTAAATGAGGGCAAAAGAAATGCTACACTCGGATCATTCATTTATAAGTAAAAACACTCTTAAATATTAAAGCTTAATTGATACCTTTCAAGAGTAACTGGTAACGGCTATTCTTCAAGTATTTGTAAATTTTACAATTATTCCACCGAATCCGCTTAATTGGGTTAAGGAATCATCATTCTCATCAAAAAGGACAAGATTGCAGCCGGATTCGTCTAGTTTCTCTATTATTTCTTTATTATTAAGGAGATATTCTTTGGAAGTTATAGCCTGTACTGCATTTTTTTTATTGAGTGCTTCTTTAACCTTACTACTACCATAAACATATCTTTCATCATTTCTTGATATTGCCAGCAGGTACTCCTCCATTAAGTTGCGCTGAATCGACAATTTAGCCTTAGATAATGCTGAATTTATACTGTCTTTTGAAAGAAGTTCCCTTAAACCTGTATCAGCGTATGAAACATTCTCATAGTCGATGTTTAGTCCTTTGAGATATTCTTTCTTTAGCTCATCGTTATCAAGTGCTTTACCTGCGATTACAAACGCAGTATACTTTTTTTTGTATTCTTCTTTGATAAGATCAGATAGCCTTGAAAGAAAGTCTTTCCTGCTGTCATTGCTGAACCTTTTTCCACTTACGTCTTTTCTAAGTTCCATCTTCTTATGTATCCTGTAATCTGACATGTTGTAAAACAAAGCATAACCGATTTCGTATACGCATATAAAAACCTTGGGAGAAGATTCCACAGCTTTTTTAAGCATGTTAACCTGAAAATTCATAAGTTTATTCTTTCTAAGAACAAAACCCATTCCTTTTCTTAGTATAAGCGTATGATACTTGTGTAAAGGCACGTTTTCATCAGAAGAATAAACGATCTTTCCCGTAACATCCAAGGATGTCTCTGTAAGTTCTATTTTCTCCACTTCCAGACCTATTTTTATCGTTTTTATTTCTTGTGATTTACCTACACTGATCTTCCTGCGTGAATACGCGGTTAGATTGTCCTCTTTCTCTACTATATATTGTAGTACAACGAGATCACTGTATGATTTTATAACGGATTTTACCAAGCCTTTTCTCACGTTTAATTTGACTAGTTTCATATTATAGTATAAGCTGTGTATACTAATCCCATTAGCATCACTGCCATAGTGAAGAAAAGCGTAACATTCCCGCCCGGAACAAGGTACTTTATCTTCGCAACAGTACGCCTACTTCTTTCTATGTATACCGCAAAGAGCAGAATAATAGCCAAAATAGATATGAATATGCCACCTGTAACATCCAATATTTTTTCAAAATTAAAATCAAACAATGCTACTACAAAAGGTATCGCCAATGCCAAAAAAACACTGAGTTTCCTTGAGATCTTAAAGTCAAAAAAGAATGAGTCTGACAATACCAAACCAAGAGCCACATAGGGGGTTAAAAGAAGGAATAATGTAGTTACAGAGAAAAGTATCTCATAGTAAAAAGAATGCACACCACTAGTAGCTACGGAAGCCACTCCTGAACCAAAAGCTCCGATAAACGCAAATGCGAATAGAGCATACACTATTATACAGATTAAATAAGATATTACAATTACACTTGTAAGGTGCTTGATTCCACCGAGTTCTTCTTTCACTTCGGGTATAACTGTATAACCTGTCAAAGAAAATAAGATTATACCAAAGGGCCCAAATAAGTTCTGTAAATTTGAGTGGTATAAGTGCGTAACGTTTATAAAAGAGAATATTGAAAGAGCAGCTATAATAACTAAGGCTATCTTAATGAACATAAGCGGTGTTTCGGCGCTCTCAACAAGCGCATATCCTTTGTATATTAACGGCAAAGTCAGTACGAATACAATTAAAACGGCTACAGAATATGGTAATCCAAATAGGAAGACGAGTACTAGGGCTATACCAGTAAGATAAGCTATCTGTGCACCATATATAGTAAGAACCTGAAAAATTAGTATTAACAGTTTTAGTCTTTTTCCAGTGTATTTACTTATAATTATGGGAAGTTGATGCATCTTCTTGAAATGACTTGATAATTCTCCAGTATACATGGTAATAAGGATAGAAGCAAAACCCAGCAATGCTAATAAACCAATACCTTCAAAAAAGCCGCTCTTCTCAACTGCGTAAGGTAAAGCTAGGATACCTCCTCCAAAAATAGTCCCTACGGTTGTACTTAACGCAGCGAGGTACTTGAGATTCATAGTTTTAATAATTTCTCTGTGCTAATAAAAGTAGTGTCTAATATAGTTTATTAATATGGGAAATTATTATTACTTATACGCTCTCGTAGTCTAGCGGCCAAGGACAGTGGCCTCTCGAGTCACTGACCCGGGTTCAAATCCCGGCGGGAGCATTCATATTAACGTATATATTATATTATTATTTGAATAAAAAATACTTCATCACATTACAGAATATTATAAGAATCAAGTAGCAATAGTAGATGAAAATAATACCTTTGGCATCACACCATTTGGTGGGTATGCACG
>DARG01000034.1:684-3719 GCA_002503215.1 Candidatus Parvarchaeota archaeon UBA446 | reverse complement strand
TACATATTTATTGTATCCTCAGCATTTGATCCTCCAGTATAGAATCTAATATAATTCTTTTTTGAATTTTCCTGCGTATAACTATTAGCCAACTTGGAATACCCCAAATAATAAGAGTCAGTAGTTCCAGTAAGCGCAATGGATTGAACTTCATAAATATTAGAAATTTTTGAGGTATAATAGAAAGAAGATGAGTCAGTACTATCCTCATAATACCCATATGCATAATACTCACCGGCTGTGCCACCTAATACATGATTTGAGTTTGCTGTTCCAAATACATTCCCTCCTGTAGGTCCACCAAATCCGTAGACCCCCCATGCATATTGCCCAGGTGAAGAAGAGTAAACTATATCTCCATATATATCTAATGTCACATTTGCAGAGTAGGCTACTGCACTATAATTTATGGCTCCGGTGCTTGATATACTTATTCCATTGTCTTGTGTATACCCGCTACCTGTCCAGCCACTTGGTAGAGATGTACCAGCAAAATTCCAATAATTAATAAATACATTGGCACCGTCATCGTACTCTGCATATGTGCTAGATAATTGAGGAGCTTCTCCCGTAGTCTTATTATTGAAAAGATTTGTCGTGTTGGCGGCATAGCCTACTGCTACATCCGTCAGGGTTGTAGATGCTGAAATGCCGTTTGGAAGTTTGAGCCAGAATATTGCATATCCCGCTGTGAAGTTGTAGCTTTCAAGCCAAGAATCTATGACCGTCCCGCTCGTGCTATTGAAGAACTCGACATTCTGGAAGGCGTATTTGCCGGTGTTGTTAATATATGGCTTATTACTGCTGGTCAAGGTAAGATTGACCATCTGCTGGAAAGGTGAGGAGGTGGCCGTGGTCTGGCTGTTGGAGATATTAATTGGGACGTAGTTGGAGATACCTGATGGGGCGGTGAATGCGTGAGATGAGCCAATAGACATAAAAATAATTATAATTGTTAATGCGATTAGGATATTATAATAGGATTTCATATCAATATACCGCCGAAGTAGCCGTAGGCTTGGAATACATCACGATCATTAGAATCACACTGAAAACTAAAACTGTAATCGGGAGATACTTCATTAAAGTGGAAACATATAGGAAGTAAGTGTTGCCTACCGTTGCCAAGAAAGAATTGGATATTATGGACTGCCAGAGATTGCTGAAAACGTCTGCGATTATCGTCAGTGGTATGAGAAAGATGATGGGGATGATAGCGAAGACGGGATGGGACTGGACGAAGAACGCCAATAGGATTGCGGAGAAGACCGTCATAAAGAAGAATACGACTATGCCGTCATCCAAAATACTGAAAGAAGTGTTTATGCTGTTCGTCACTGATGGGGCGGTCTTGAAGAATGCCGTCCCTGAGAACTGCGTCCAGATGTAGGTTATAAGGATGAATATCACGCTTATCACCAATAGCATCACTACTGCCGTCAATATATCTATAATGCTTCCCTTTTTATTTAACATTTTGACCTCATCAATAAGGCATAGGGCGTATGAGTGAGTTGCCTATGCCTTTCGTTTCCTTGCCGAAGATGTTGAATTCTATCGCTGTCACCGAAGGCATGTAATGCAGTCTCGTCTTTTTCTTGCTGGATTTTGATTTTGCCTTTGGTGGTGACCCGCCCCAGAACGGCATTATGGACGGCGGCAATAATCTGTGGTGCGAATAGGGCGATTCGTATGGAAAACTTGATGAGAGCGAGAAGCTCCCCGATGAACTGCTCTTGCTTTTTACGCTGGAATAGGATGAATTCTTAGACGGACTTCTGCTCGCACGTGAAATCAATCCTGAAGAAAAGACACTGTTGCTGAACTTGGAACTGCCTGAAGACGTTATGCTATCTATGCTTAGTGGACTGCCTGAAACTGAAGAGAATAAAGAGGATGCAGATATTGACGGCTGGAAGCTTGTCTTTGACGGCGAGGCTGAGACGAAGCCGCCGATCTGGGAATATCCTGAGGATATTATAGGGTCTACAAGGGAACTGCCACTGCTGAAATAGGATTCGCGGCTGAAAGAAGATGCAATATCTGGGATTATATTTTTCAGCGGGTTGTAATATCTTATAGAATTGCTTGCACTCATCGCACTTTCCGTATCTGGATTAAGGATGCCTTGTGTCGCTGCTGTCACTGCATCCCCTTCTAAGTCAGTGAATGAGCCTGTCGCTCTCAGTGCAAATGTGGCTTTGGGAATTAGATAAGGAATTATACCTTCCTTCGGATTTAGGAAAAGGACTTTTTCAGTTTCCGGAAATTCTAATTGCCGGCCTACCTTGCCCAAAAGTTGTAATTCATCTGTTCCGCTAAAGTAATTTTGATAGGGAATAAAGACTGGTTTACCTTCCGCTGCTGCTTTTTCTGCGATGAATGTAGATAAAGCTCTCTTCCCTTCAGGGGTATAGGGGTTCAATCCCGTTTCATCACGAAATTCCTTTAATGTCGTCGAGCTGACATCATTTATATCTATATCCACTTCTAAAAATGAGCCTTCCGCTTTAAACGGATTTAGGTTCCATGCGAATTTACTTGCCGAATCTATTCCTGCTATTGGTCTTGCGAGTTTCGGACCGTAATTCAAAAAGATGGGCTCATTATTGAGCGATGGCAGATTGAAATACATTCCTTCTTCTTCCGGATCGGCAAATGCTCTTACCCCTCCTAAAAAGTCTGCTGATTCGACTCCGTGAATCGTCACTCCATCCGTCAATGTTTTTAGGGTATCTATCGCCGATGCGGAGCCTATCTTTAGTCCATTATCTCCTGTGGATTTTACAATATCATTTAAATACCCCATAATCCTTTCGGAAAGGCCATGACCCATATTTACCGCATTATAATACCTTGTTCCTATGATTCCAGTGTCTTTATCCATAATTGAAACATACGCATTGTCAGATTCCATGCGTAATTTATTAATCGTCCCTAAAAATCCTGAAATCTGCTCATTCTCCCCGTATTTTGCGACATATTCAGGAACGGGCCTTATGGTTTCTATCAGTTTGCCAGTCCATTCTGCATAT
>DARG01000034.1:0-566 GCA_002503215.1 Candidatus Parvarchaeota archaeon UBA446 | reverse complement strand
CCGTAGGAAGATGGCCTGTCGCAGCATAAGTGCTTAAAGCGGTATTCACCCCATTGAATGTCGCAAAACCTACCGATCCTTCTACTGATGTTGTAACTAATGGTGTCAGCAATCCCACATCTAAGGGAGCTAAAACTGTAGTTGCCGCTCCAGCAGTCAGTATAGACGCCACAGTTGAAATCCCTAAAATACCTACTTCTTCTATTATTGTCTTATTTTTTGATACAAATGTTTTAATATTTTTAGGGTTGATTTGAATTTGTGTCACGGCGAACGGGTTTAATACATCGTAAGCATGAGGGAGCCTTACCATGTTGTCTATGTTTAATGGAGCATTCAGATCTTTATAAACGGTCTGCCATGTCGCAGGGCTCAGCAATGCTTTTCCGCCTTGTTCTATGTCTTTTCCAGCGGTCGTATAACTCTTTGGATTAGATAAGATGTTCCATGCACTTGTAACGGCTATACCCCCTTCTTTATCTACAAAATTCGCTACACCTATCGATGTATTCTGTACCCAATTACCGATCGCTAAGCCCCCATTTTGGGATATAGACCAATTGTAA
>DARG01000041.1:53735-54702 GCA_002503215.1 Candidatus Parvarchaeota archaeon UBA446 | reverse complement strand
GGTAGAGACGATACAGAAGACAAGGAAACCGGTGGATTTTCAAAAGAAGAAGTCAGGCTTCCGCTGATTATAATGTTGGAGAACGAAGGTGCTGAGCCTGATGAGCCTAAAATCGATGAAATTACACCCGCATCCTTTGTTAGATTAAGCAGGAAATTGCCGTAAAGCGCTACTCCATAGCTATTTGAAAAGCACAGGTCAAAACCAAATGATGCATTATACTCTTTCTCAAAAGAATTTGTCGTGTTTATGCTTATAAGAGAACATTTATTTCCATTGTATACTTCATTATTTACAAACTTTATTGTAAGGGATTTATTTAATCCATTTAATTCAGATACATTTAATTGGCTTATGTTTAATGACGATGTAGAATTAAGCAGAGAAAGAGGGTTAGAGATTATATTTTTGTCATTAACATATATACAGATAAGAGAACTGTTTGTAAGGGAAGTATCATTTAATAACAATCCTTTAGCTTGTATGTTTGGGTTGGAACCATCCAGCAAAACCGAGAAAGGAACGCAAAGTTCTCCTCCCGTGGAATTTGTAAGAATGGTAAGATTCAATATATCGAAAGCTGAGGGTAAAGAGGATATATTACTACCGCTTAAAGCAGCTACCTGTTTTTGAAGGTTCACTAAATAAATATTCGCTGTTTGCCTTGTGACCGGTGAATAGTGTTCAACGAAACCTTTTATAGGAAGGTTAAATGAAAGGTTTAATGGTCCCGTTTTTGCTTTAAGCTGCAGCGTAAAGTCGTATGACATGTTAAATGGATTGCTCTTATTTGAAATGCTTGAGGAAACAGAGCTAAGCTGCTGTATGTTTGCTACGCTGTAATACGGGTTTGTGGAAGTCGATATTTTAAGGAAAGGGATATACCCTTCGTATGAAGCAAATATGAATATCGCTACAATTACAACGATGACAACTGCTGCAATAGGAATAATACCTTTATGCTTTC
>DARG01000041.1:0-53602 GCA_002503215.1 Candidatus Parvarchaeota archaeon UBA446 | reverse complement strand
CTCTTTATTTTGATATAACTGAGATTTTTTGCATACAAGTGAAAACAAAAAAGCATAGAAATAACTTCCAAGATAGATATACTTATACCTAAAACATCCCATAATACCCAGTTTATTCGGCAGCTTCCAACAAATTATACTAAAACAAAAAATTGTTTTTTTTTGATGATATGACACCTTTGTAATTATACTTTTGTACTGTTGATTCTGTAACATTGTAATAAAGTGAACCAGTTGTACTGTAAGTGCTACAAATGAGGAATAGATAATCTGGGAAAATAAGCTCAAAGCTATCTGTCTACTATTATTAGAATAGCACGGCAAGTGTAATCATATACTATAGAGATGACTGTAATTTCCTGTATAATAGTGCACATTAAAAAATATATTACATTATAAAAAGGTTTTAAAATCATAAGCCTAATCTGATCATATATATAGTATTAAGAAATCCACTTCTATTGGAGGTATATCTAATATGAAAATACCTAAATAGAGGATAACTTGAATTTATAGCAAATAGAGTGTTTATACAAACGATCTATATTTACTCACTATTTTTATATTTAGCAAGTTCAAACCCTGTGGCAACAAGCAATTTCTTAAAAGTTTTTTTGTCTACTTCTTTTATTACATCATAATTAAGATAAGCTTTAGAGAAACCACTTGGACTTTCCTTTATATAAGCAGCAGGTATGACTCTTCCTTTTGTCTTTAAGCCGAAATATAATTTATCGCTGTTATAATTCCTATCTTTGTAAATACCTTTCATATAAAACAACTGAGAGCTGTTCTGCATGTCAACGGTATATTCCTTCCCGCTCTGAATTATGTAATCACTGGATTGTGGAGGAAAAAGACGCTTCTCTACCATGGAGTAAAATACTTTCTCACGAGCGCGTATAAACACTTCAGATAGCCTAGAGTAGGCCGGTTCCAGCATATCTTCGACTTTCTCTGCACCTATCTCTATTAGTATACTATCTAGCTTTCCTCTAAATGCATGTAAATCGTTTGAACTATAATTTTTTCTAAACATGCCTTTTAAAGAAGGTGAATCATATAAAAACTTTTTTGTTTATGGCAGGTATTTCTTTGAGATTACAGACGAAAGAGCCGTGAAGAATATGGCCGTTCCCAAAGCATAGATAAGTATCGCAACAAGATCATAATTGTTAGCCTCCGAGAGTATCTGAAGTATATATCCTACCGCGAATACAAAATTCATTGAAAGAAAAAGTGTAAATATAAGATAAGCTTTCCTGCTCAGTCTTATCAACTGCATAGCCTTTTGGGGATTAACATAGAATGATCTTACAAACCTTATCATTGATATTAAGATTATAATGCCGACAACCCCTATAGCTATAGCCTCGTAAAAACCACTGCTCATATGAACCTCATAAATACACGCGACCAGGTTAGTACAACATAACTAAGCATAAGATAAGTTGCTGTCCCTATAAGTTCGGCTATCATACGTATAATATGGTTATTTGAAATGCTTCCGAATGCATAGATTACAAACACCACTATGAAAAGGGCCGCCACAAGCAAAAGAATTGAAAAACCGTTTTTTGATTTCTTTGCATTCAGTGCCCAACCTACAAGCGGTGCGCCGTCATCCCTTCTGTTATATAATATATAAATATCTATAGCACTGAAAATTGAAATCAAAAGTCCATTGATCACCTCAAAAATGACCCAGTATTCGTGGAAATTACTGTATAAAAACATTTTAATTATTATACTTACAACTATAAAAATATTCTTTTCACAGAATAATATAAAAATAGATAATTATTTAAATAGAATTATTCAATAATAAGAATGAAAAAAAGATTTAAAAAAAGCAATGTTTTTGAGAGCAATTTAGTTCCAGTCATAGGAAAACACATGTTTGGAAACCTTTGGGATATAGATGATTCTATATTAAAAAATTTAGAGCTACTTAAGAATGTAGTTATTGAAGCTGCTAAAACAGGAAACCTTCATATAATAGATATAATGGAAAGACAATTCAATCAAAAAGATTCTCCAGACTTAGGAGGTGTTTCGATAATTGCTTTAATAACGGAAAGCCACATTTCTTTACATACTTGGCCAGAAAGCAGATACGCCACAGTAGATATATACTCCTGTGGTAGTGAAAGTAACCCCGTAATGGCATTTGATTATATTGTTTCCGTACTCAAACCAGTAAGCTACAAAGTATTCAGCGCGGATCGTAGTACAATATCAGAGAAAAACGATTCCAAAGTCTTTAATAACCTCTAAGAAATAGACATAAAGAAAAAGAAAATAGCTAGAGTCGAAAATAGTATTATGTTACCATACTCCCAGACATTAGTTGAGGGATTTCCAAAAGATATCACTGTAGCGACTGCATAATTTACCGCGAGTGTAAGCGTTGTTACGAAGAAAAATACGAATGCATACTGCTTATATTTTTTTATATAAAATGAGGAAAGAAAGACAACAGGATTCTTTTTCAGTTTACTTCTAAGATATAATATGGATACAAGCATAAATGTACCGAGTATTAATGAGACTACTCCATATATAAAATCTATACTCATACGAATCTCCTAAACAGTTTAAACCAGCGCCATGATATAAATATCACCACAAGCAAAGCTATTATCCCCAGCAAATACGCGAGAAAGAAAAAAACCATATCAACAGTATATAAGCTACTATAACTCGACAGAAGTTTCTGCAAAAAAGTAAAGAGCCCTGTCAGAAAAAGTAGAATGGCTGGATATAAAAACAAGTTTAGCTCCTTTATCGCTGAATCTTTATTGAGAAAAAAAGAAGTTAGAGGTGCTTTATCTTTCCTATGTTTGAATATTGCAAAAAAAGTTATACCTGCAAAGAACGCACTTACAGTGCCTCCTAAAAAAAGCATGACAAATATCACTGTGTATGCAATATTAAGCATAATAGTAATAAAAAGTGACGATATATATATTTTACTTACTGGTAGGTTACTCCTGTCTTAAAAACTCAAGTATTTCCTCAGCATGCCCATCAGGTGAAACCTTTGGATAAATCTTTTTTATCTTTGCATCCTTGTCCAGCACGAATGTTACCCTTGATGCTATTCCGATTAATGTCTTTATACCAAGTTTTGATATTAGGGTTTTATCTTTATCGCTGAGTAAAGTAAAAGGTATTGAATATTTTTGCTTAAATTTCTTATGTGATTCGACGCTATCAACACTTATGCCAAAAATAGGTATACCTAAAGATTTAAAAGAGTTTATGTTATCTCTAAAACTACACGCTTCTTTTGTACAGCCAGGAGTATCATCTTTTGGATAAAAGTATATTATAGACTCTTTTCCTTTTATATCTAAAAGTGAGACCGTCTTATCATCATCACTTTTAAGATTAAAATCCGGAAATTCGTCTCCTTCTTTTATTTGCATAATTATATAAAAATATCCTTGTATATAAATATTGATATACAATCTATATTATAAATATAACAATTGATAAAATTAAATTAAATGTATTTTTAAATGTTATCCGATAAAAGATAAATTTAGTGATATATTATAATTGAATTGGAGCCAAGATGGTAGAGTTCAAAAAACTTGAACAGAAAAAAGTGGATGAAATTGTTAATATACTTGAAAATAAGTACTCTGACATAAAATATTACCTAAATTTTAATGGTTCTTTGCAGCTCCTCATCGCGGCTATACTTTCTGCACAGACAAAAGATACTGTCGTTAACTCGCTTACTCCGGCACTTTTTGCAAAATATAAGAAAGTTAGTGATTTCGCTTACTCAAAAGTAACTGATTTAATACCTTTTATAAAAAGTGTAAGCTTCCCGGAGAACAAAGCTAAAAATATAGTAGAATGTTGCAAAATTATTATGGAAAAATACGACGGAAAAGTACCGGATAATATGGAAGACCTACTTTCTCTTCCAGGAGTGGGTAGAAAAACTGCTAATACTATATTAATAAATGCTTTCGGAAAAATTGAAGGTATACCTGTTGATACTTGGGTAATAAAACTCTCCTATAGAATAGGTTTAAGCAGTAATAAAAAAGCTGATGATATAGAAAAAGATTTGAAAGAAGAGATAGAAAAGAAGTACTGGAAGAACATTGCGTATGTCCTTAAAGAACATGGACATCGAATTTGTCAGTCTATGAAACCAAAATGCGATATTTGTCCAATAAATAACTTGTGCCCAAAGAATGGAGTATAAATTAAACTTTTAACTTAAATTTATAGTGAAAAAACTTGAAATAACAATTTTATCCTCTAAAAGAGGGAAAAAATACTAAAAGTATTTATTGAAGTTGTTATCTATAATAGATAGGAGGAATAATATGTCAAGCTTAGTAATTGTTGGCGCAGTGATTTTGTATATGCTTATACTGGTAGCCATAATAATGAGGAACAACTCTCTTGCTTCAAAGGTTTGAAGTAGGCTATTTAAAACCAGCTATAAACCCATTTAAGGCTTACTTTGATTTATAAATTTACCAGCATATTTTGCCCTTCCTTTAAGCTCATCCAGTACAATTTGGCAGATTTTAGTATTTGGTTTTATTGAAAGCGCTATTGGAGACAGATTAGCCATCTCTAAAACTATCTTACCAACTGTTCCTGGTTGCATAAATCCGCTACTAACATGTGTTAATAATCCTATTCTTGCGAACCTAGACCTTCCATCTATTCTTGCAGATATATTATCTGGCAGAGATATCTTTTCTAAGGTTATGCCATGTACAAGTTCACCAGGTTGTATTAACAATTTTTGGTCTTTTTTAAGCTTTATCTCATCAGTTAAATCCATATAATCCGTAAAGTCATCGACTGTTACTATTTTATTTATCTTTTTAAATACTCGAAAAACTGAGCCTAATCTAAGGTCTATTGACCCTGGCCCAATTTGCTGTCTATTTAGAGGAGCTATCTTAAGTTCACCGGAATCTAAAAGCTTTATTATCTCATCATGAGAAAGAACCGCCATATTTTTTTATAAGCAATTACAAGTTAAAAGCTTAAAGTCATCTTTTTATGCATGATAATTAATTTATATAAATATATTTGAATTAAGATAATTTTTTAAAATATAATTAATTATCTCTGTATCGTAAATGTATGAAAATAATGTCATGGAACGTAAATGGATTAAAAAGTGTTATAAGAAAAAATGAGATTCAAAAAGAACTAGAATCAGATATTTATGGTGCCATACTTATTCAAGAGACTAAGACTAATGAAATTATAGATACATTGGGTAAAGATTATTTTAAATATTATATTTCAGCCACATCAAAAAAAGGATATAGTGGTGTAATGACTTTCTCTAAAAATAAACCTCTAAATGTAATATATGGTATAAAAAATGAGCAATTTGATCGTGAAGGCAGGACTTTAACCCTAGAATTTAAAGACTATTTTTTAATAAATGCATACTTTCCAAATTCCAGAAGAGATCTTAGTAGATTAGATTATAAGATAAAATTTAACAAAAGCATACTTAAATTCATGCAGGCACTAAGAAGAAAAAAACCTGTTATAATTGGTGGTGACTTCAATGTAGCCCATAATGAAATTGATATTGCTAGGCCAAAATCCAACCAAGGAAATGCAGGGTTTACCTCAGTAGAAAGGAAATTTATAGATGAAATGATAAAAAAAGGATATATTGATACTTTTCGTATATTCAATAAAGAAAACGGAAACTATACTTGGTGGACATACCTATATAAGAGTGCAAGAACAAATAATATAGGTTGGAGAATAGACTATCTTTTTGTCTCTAATGAACTTAAAAAACGCGTGAAGGATGCGGGTATAATAAAAAATAAAATTGGCTCGGACCATGCTCCTGTATATATCGAATTAAATTAGAAAACTGGTTGATCTTGGAAGATATTTATGCCACCATTTCCTATATCAAAGGGATGCATACCTGTGCTATGTGAAGAAAATCTCATCTTTACAATAGATATTGTTTTTTGATAGAAATTTTGGTTATATACCATAGATAGAAGAATTACCATATCTGATAAATATATTGGTATAGCTATGTCTTCTAATAACTCCATACGATTTATATCACTATATCTTTCAATGGTTACCAAAGTTGTTCCAAATTCTCTAAGCATTTTAAAGGTACTTGTAAGTATATTTCTTTGAAGTGATATATCTTTGACTTCCCATAAGAAAGGAGTTAGTGGATCTATAACTATTCTAGAATGTTTTTCTTTTCTAGTCTCTAGTATTTTTGGGAGGTCTATTGATAAAAAATTCTTGAAATCATGACCATTCATTTTTAAGAACACAAAATTAGAATTCAGATTATTCCTAAATTCATTAAAACCGAACGAGTCACATTGCTCAAGAAAAGAATCTATATCTTGTTCCATACTTATGTAAAAGACTTTCTCGTTATTTTTTAAACCTTCTCTTAGAAACTCTGTACAAAATATACTTTTTCCAGCACCAGGAGAACCATATATTGTCACTAAACTGTTTTTAACAAACCCGCCATTTACTATTGCATCAAAACCATTTATTCCGCTCTTAATCTTTTCTACCATACATTAATAATATAGTACATTACTTGCTTTATTAATTTACCTTTTAAGCCCTAATATGTCCTTATAATTAAACGTATTTACAACATCTTTCTTTTCAAGCCACCCTCTCCTAGCAATAGCGCACGCTAATTTTATAAATTTAAGATGTTCAGGCCGGTGAGAATCGCTTCCAAGTGAAAACTTTATTTTATATTCTTTTGCTTTCTTTACTAAATCAAATGGCAGATCGGAACGCTCGGGATAACCATTTATTTCAAGTAAAACTTCATTATTAACGCATGCCTCCATGACCTTTTCAAAATTTAATTTTAAAGGTTCCCTTTCTCCAATAATCCGATCTGTAGGGTGTGCAATTGTATTTATATTACCAGTATTTATAGCTCTTATCAATCTATCCGTTATTTCTTTTGAATCCATACTAATATTCTGATGAATTGCTCCAATAACAAAATCGAATTCTTTTAAAGTGGTTTGTTTCAGATCTAATGAACCATCTTTTAATATCTCTAGTTCTGTACCTTTTAAAATCTTTATTCCTTTGCTAGAATCATTAAACTTATCTATTCTTTTGTTTATTTCGCTAAATCTCTCATCATCTAACCCGTGGGCTACATAAAGTCCTTTGCTATGGTTTGTCAAAGCTATGTATTTTAGGCCTGTTTTTTCGGCAGATACTGCCATCTCCTCCAATGAATTCATACCGTCACTGTCTTTACTATGGGTATGTAAATCCCCCAGTATATCCTTATAGTCAATAAGCTCAGGTAAAGAATGATTTTGAGCTGCTTCGATTTCACCAGTATTTTCTCTTAACTCTGGAGGAATCCAATCCATCCCTAATTCTCTATAAATTTTTTCCTCGTCTTTCTCCGCTATAATTTTTTTCCCTTTAAAAAGACCATATTCATTTAACTTTAAACCTTTTGATATTGCGATTTTCCTTAATTTTACGTTATGATCTTTATTTCCAGTAAAATATTGCATAGCTGCTCCAAAAGAATCTCTTTTAAGTATCCTTATATCACATGTCGTTCCTATTCCCAGTTCAACGGTTGTTTTTGTTGGGCCGCTAACTATTATACTTTTTACTTCATCTAAATTGGAGAAAAAATTCATTCCTGCCTCTGGATTTTCGGATATCGCAAGTATATCTATATCCCCAATAGTTTCTTTCATTCTACGCATGGAACCAGCTATTTTAACTTTTTCGAAAAATCCGCTTTTTACTAATTTATTAATGATATTTTCAGTGTAATCTATAACGTATCCCAATAATAATCTCTCCTCTTTTATACTCATAAAGGACTCTATACTTCTTTTTAATTCATCCTCACTTTTTTCCCCAAATCCCTCTAAATTCATTATCTTATGAGATTCTATAGCACTTTTTAAATCATCTAAATTTTTTATTTTTAATTTTTTATAAAGAAAGTACACGCGTTTAGGTCCCAAACCTCTTATTTTTCTAAAAGTAGTAAGATCTATTGGATAATCTCGCTTTAGTTTATCATATTTTTTTATTTTTCCTGTTTCTATATATTCTGTTATAGACTCTGCTATAGACTTTCCTACCCCCTCAAGCTGGGTTAATTTACCCGCTTTATATATGGAGGTTATATCATCAGAAAGACCAGATATAGTAATCGCTGCAGTTCTATATGCACGTGGTTCCCATTTTACATCTTGCATTTCAAGTATATCTGCTATATCATAAAGTTTGTCCGCAAGGTCTTTGTTCGAAACCATATTAATTATTAAGAAAATAAGATTAATAAACCTGTTATAAATTCATTACAAAAGGCATTATATCTATTGCTTTCTTTATCTTTTTATTACCCTCTTTTGAACAGGCAAATTCACTAAAATTATGATGATAATCAAATTTGCGATTTGAAATAAGAACCGGTATATTTGAATTGAGGTGTCTCTTAAATTCGCTAGAAGTAGCATGATCACATGTAAGTACTAAAGTATCATTTTTTGAATCCAGCTCTTTATAAAGTTTTGATATTATTATTCTATCTATTTTCTCTATTGCTGCATATTTATCGATAAACTTTCCAAGATGAGAAAAAGAGTCTGGTTGTTTTATATGCAGGTAGACAGCGTCAAATTTCGACAGAACTTTACCCACTTGATCTGCCTTTTTTCTTAAGTCTTCTTCCACATTGGGAAGTTCTTCCATTTTTATAACGGACATGCCGAGGGATTCGGCTATACCTTTTTCTAAAGGCATACCTGTAATAGCTGCCCATTTTCTATTATATTTCTTATTTATATTCTCTAACTCCGGATCATGATCTGAAGAGTCTCTAAGAAACAAATAATTTGGAACGGGCATTCCTTTTTTAAGTCTAGTTTTATAGGTTTTTGATTTTTTGATGATTTCTGAAGCCTTGTAAACAAACTCATTTAGGACTTCCGCAGTGTATCTTGCTTCATTTTTCATAGGTTTTATCTTTTTTATTCTAAAATCCTTAATACCAGAAGCAAAACTTAACTTAACTTTACTGCCAAAAAATCTAGCCGTATAGCCTGGTTCATTGTTTGAAACGAAGTGAGAAAATGGCATTTTTCCAGATCTTAGCACAAGACCTGCTCTATAACCTACACCTGCTTTTAAATCAAAGGATACGGATAAATGGATATTATTATTTATCTCGTTTATGATATCCTCTATTTCATCCTGTGACAGATATACTCTAATATCTTTAAGTTTACCCTTTGAAACGGATCCAAAGTTTACTCTAACACTTAATTCTCCACTTTTTGGAGCTAACCCTAAACCTAAACACTCAAACCAACCTCTACCTGTAGAATATACTAAAGGATCATAACTTAAGTTAGCCATGACTCCTGCATCGCTTTGAGGAGCTAGCTTACCCAATACATTAGGATATGCAAGTTCAGAATATTTTAAAAAATTGTAAAGATTATTTTTTATCGCATAATCCAAAGGAGTTTTATTTCCAAGTCGCTTTATAGGCAAATCTGCCATGCCATCAACTATTATAAAAACTGTTTTGTTCATAGAGAGGTTATATTAAGAGTATAATAATATATTATTTAAGTTTAGAGCTATTATCAATTAATATTAGTACCCATATAAGCTAATCTTCTTATAAGCTCATTTGTCCTGCTGTTATTAACATTTCTATTCGATTCTTTTTGTTCTTTTATTAAATCGCTTAGTTTATCTGACAACTCTTTGTTTGACCTCAAAAGTTCATCTAGCTTTATTATTATTTCTGATAAGGAATGCAGGTCATTTTCTGTTATATTGGTTTTAATATCTCCTGATGGTTTTTTTGAATTTCCCTGTAAATCTTTATTTGAAATTACTTTGGAAGAAACTAAATTTACATTTTCATTTCCGTTTATTACCTCTTTTCTTGGTTTATTTACATTCTTATTTGAAGATTCTTTAAGTTGGTTTTTACTTTCTATTGTGGGTTTTATAGCTCCAAGAGTATCTTTTAGTTTGTCTAGCATATTACTTATACTTTCGACTTCCTGTGCATCCTTTTTCACTTTATTTAATGTATTATCTATACCAAGATCTGTTGGTGTGCCTTTCTCCTCAATTTTTTCGTAAGGCAAATTTAAATGTTTATTTTCTTTAGGAAGAATATTAGTATTTGCAAGCGAATTAGTATCACTGTTATTGAGAAGAGCCTCTGGTTTTTTATATTGTGAATCTGCATAATTTTGTTTTTTTATTGAATTTTCTGTGTTAAGCGGATGATTCTCTTCCGTATTAAGAACGTTCTTTTCTATGTCATCTATTCTTTTTTTATATTCGTGTATCTTCTGGATTATCCCATTGTTTTGTTCTAAGGACATTGCACTGCTATCAACGAAATTTATATTTAATTCTTTCTCGAAATCACTTATCCTAGCCTTTACAGATTCTATCCTTTTTATGAGATCATCCTGTTCCATTATATAATTATAAAAAACATCAGTTATAAACATTATTTAATCGCTTACTTCTTTCTTAAAATAAGTAAGGAATGGTCCTTTTGATAAGGATACAGATCTATACTGCGAAGTATATCAAAATTTTTTCTAAGCCGATCTGTCTCCATTTTTACGACTTCTCTTGGATTTAAAGAAACATCTATACTTCTTGTTTTTATGGCAAAAACTCCTATCTTACCTTTTTTTAAAAACATTTCTGCATTTTGTATGAATATGTCAGTCTGGTTTCGCTGTGCCACGTCTTGATACATAAAATCACATTGAGGTATATCTTTTTTATAATTATCCGGCTTCCTAGCGTCTCCAACTACAGGGAATATATTCTTTCTTTCATTTGCAAGAAGTACTAGACTTACTGCCATCTCCTCTGCTATTTCTATTGCATAAACACTGCCAGTAGTTCCTATTATATCAGATACATGCGAAACTGTAGTACCCGAAGAAGCACCAAGATATAAAACACTAAAAGACTCCTTTATATCTATGAAATTTAACCCTTTATAGAATGCCGCAGAGAACTTGCTTCTATAAGGTACCCATTCCCTGTAAAAATCACTCTTATATTTGAATACTCTTTCACCATAAACAGAAGAATTACTATATGCGCTTTTTGTAACTAATGTTCTCTTACCATTATTTTCAAAAAGCCAATATACTCCATCAATAACTTTTTTTATTTCCATTATTACCAACTAATTTAGATAAATTTTTATTCATTTTTTCAGATATTTCTTTTCTCTTGTCCTCTTTTGAAAATACATCGGTTTTTATCGCTAATAATGCGCATGAAGCAACTATTTTTGCAGCCTTGCCCTTTAGATTATCATTCACTTTTACAAGTGCATCATGATTATATATCACACCATATTTGGGGGTAGTTTTCTTCTTTCTAGAAGCAAACATCGCTTTTTCTGCACCTAAAACCTGTAGTTTAGAAGAGGTCATCAAAGCCAGTGATCTTCCTTTCTTACCCAAGTATATCATCTTGGCCGCTATTTCCTGGCCTAAAATAGCGGAAAAATTAGGGTAATTTTCACTTACTAGGTTATAAAGTCTTTCATCCACCAATTTTTTGAGATCCGAGATGTTTTTTAATTCGTTCACAGAAAAGGATAAAAGCTGTAAATCTTCCCCATCTAGATCATAACCCATACTGTCTTCACTTATTTGCAATGACTGTATTAAACTGTGCCTATCAACTGCCTTTTCGATTAAATCTATAAACTTGTCACGTTCTTTTAGAACGCTCGCTGCTTCTGGATAGTAAAGAAAATATACATCATATACTTGTTCAAACAGTATATTCTCTGCCTTTTCAATAGAATCTGATAACATTATCAATTTCCTTATTACGTCATCTACAGACCATCCTTCTTTTATCTTCTTCCTAGCATTTTCCAAAAAAATAGAGTTATCCATGAAATCTCCAGTCGGCGGGAACCTCTGCTCCTTTATGAACACTTAGTAATTGCAATGATTAATACTTTTTATCTTGTATATAAAGTATCAGTCATCTAATTTGGGTCCATCTCCTTTTTCTGATACATCTATCTTTTTACCATTACTAGTAACAGTCAGAGGTTTTCCCTCTTTATTCATAGTCTCAAGCGAAACCGGAATGTTCCATAGACTCGCTATCCTATTGAGTGCGAGTGCCGTTTCTTGTTTCTCGCCCGCATCCTCATTATAAAGTCCGAACATTTGTGCCGCTTCCCTTTCAAAGTTCTTTCTCTGTTCTTCAGGGATTATTCCTGTATACCTCTTAAGAAAACTCAAATCCTGTCTAAGAATCAGTCTGTCGCCATTGAAACTTCCCTTAGGAACATAAAGCATTGGACCGTAATTTTCTGTTCTCATAAGAAGCTGAAAACGGAATATATTTGGATCTATCTTCTTATTATAATAATCCTTTACCATGTTAACTACATTAGCAGGAGAATCGGCATACTGCCGTTCTATAAGCTTGTTTGTCTTTTCTTCTATCTCCTTTGCTAGTTTTTTAAAGAAATCGTTATCAGCGTATGAAAATATAAAATCCCAATCGGTATATGACTTCACTATCTCGAGTATCTCGAAAAGACCCTTGTCCTCTCTTTTTATGTAATTTCTTTTCTCATCTTCAGACAAAAGTTCGTAAAGAGGACCGTGTCTTCCTTCGTTCCATCTGTTCTCTATGTCCTTGAAGAGCCTGAAACCTAGGTAGTAAGGTAGTTGACTAGGAGATAAGACATCTGCAACCCGCAATATTCCTTCTCTCATTTTGAATGCCGTACCCGCATCCGTCTTTGCCACTTCTGTCGCATATTTATCTTCAACGAATGTAGCAAAACCTTCATGCATTATTTTTATCCTTGCGGTTTTCATAAGCTGATTTATATCATACATCATCTCAAGTAATTCCTTTTCCCACGGATTAAACTTAACGTTGTTAAGTGTAAATTTGTAAACGTCGTAAACATCTGAATTAGGGTTAATCCTTTCTGTGCTGTAGTAATCACTCTTCTTGGCTTTGTGGAAGTCAGGAAAAAGATCCATAAGCCCGCTCAGCGTCTGCGCATGATCGTAAAGCTGCTCCAACTGTTCTATACTCAGTATTTTTTCCATTTCGCGGTACCTATCTCTGTAAAACTCATGTTTATTATAATTGGAATGTACAGATTTGGCAAGCTTATTATTGTACTCTATATGAAGATGACCATATACATGAGCCATAACGCTCAGAATCTCATCGTATGTATCATTCTGATTTATAAATACGGTGGTATACTCTTTTCTTTCCAGTCTGTTGTAAAATGGATGGCCCACCATCTCATAAAGAACGCCCTGACGGTATTTCATCCTATCTTCCTGTAGAAGCTTTTCCTGTCCGGCCTCCCAAGAGGGTAAAGGCATTTCGTACAGCGCCACGTTCTCGGCGAATTCATCATTGTCTAATATCTTGAATTCCACGTTGCCGAATGATAGTCCAAGCTTGTTTATCATGAAGGACGCTATTTTTCTGGCCTCTGTGGTGTATTTCTTGTCTACAATCGCTCCTCTTGTAGCTACTACATTTATTTCATTTCCATCAACAAGTAATTTTTCAAGATATTTTTTTGCCATATTAATTCAAAAGCTTATCCAAAACCTTCTTTACATTTCCGTATGAGATATCGTTGCCAGACTTTACGGCACTTGCCTTATCCTTTCCTATTCCGATAAAAGCCTTGTAAAAGTCATCGTTGAAACCACCAACCTGCAGATAAAACGCCTTTGTCAGTCTAGGAAAAACTTGTTTCAAAGTAGGGTATACATTTTGTATACTCTCCCCTTCACCATCAGTTATGTGAAGGATAAAAACATCCTCGGATTCATACTCTATCTTCTCCTTATACGGAGATATGGAATTGTAAGGTTTACCGTCCATCATATCCAAAACAAGCTGATAGACAGGTTGGAATGCCGTACCTCCATTTGAGACTAGTTTAAAAAAATCTTGACTTTTTTTGGGATCCATTTCTACTGCGTCCGTGGTATGCGCTATATATCTTATCTTGACTGTATCATTGTATTTTATCCTCAGCCAGAACTCTATAAGACCTGCTATAGTGGCGGAGAACTCACCATACGACTCCATTGATCCACTTATATCTCTAATTATTACGAAAGTGGCTGACAGATTTGGTATTTCTCTCTCATCTATGAAATTGTAACGAAGGTCTTCATCTCTTACATCTATTTTGAAACCATTTTTTTGGAAATAACCAGTAGCCATTTGTCTGTCTAGCATAGCTTCTATTGTCTTTTCCTGATTTTCATCCACTCCGTTTTCAGCAGTAAGTAACTGATAGAGCTTTTTATTCTTCTTTCCGGGTTTACTGAATGAGAGTCCCCAATTCTCCATCATCTCTTTCAGTCTTCTCTTGTCTACACCTATTCTTACTTTTCCGCCTTGCTTTCCTCCTTCACCATTGTCTCCGCTATCATCTCCATTACCATCTCCTTCACCTTCTCCTTCGCCATCTCCCATTCCACTATATGCTATCATAGGATTTCTTTTCAGAGGTATATTTTTAATAACGGTATTACCATCGTTTATGTCTCTTATATCGGTTGATGAAAGTATTAGATCATCCTCTCGGTCTATCTTCCTCCTGTACTTGTCTTCCGCATCACCTAGTTCACTGGTCATACATCAAGCTTCCCTCCTTGTATATTTTAAGTGCTTCCTCAACCGCGTCATCAAAATAACCAAGATTACTGCTAAGAAAGTTTTTAATATAAGGGTACAATTCCGAGGTCTTATCTATGTTTTTTCCGGATTCTCCCAAAAATGCGTTGAACTTTCCCTCTTTCTTTATAAGATTCTTATCATTATGGACAAGAAAGTCAAATATAGACCGAAAATCAGCTGAGTAATTAACTAGCCCGAGTGGAACCATCTTCTTTTTGAAATCAGTCACCTCGTTCTTCAGCATTTCGACATCGAAGTATCTAGATGCATCTGAAAGATAACCGTTAGTGTCCTTGAATTCCTGGGACCTATTTGGGTTTATAAGAGAATTGAAATATGCCGTTATTGCAGAGGTGTAGTCCTTGAAATGATCTTTAAAATAGAAAGATAAGACCGCATAGTCTATATCCGATTCAACATTCTTAGAAATCTCTCTGTCAATATAGGATTCTATCTCTCCATAGATATACTCATCTAACCTGTCCTCATTTTTCTTTAGGTAAGCAGATATATCCGAAAATAATAAGCTACCCTTAAGGTTCTTAGACTTATAATTAAAGTCTATTATACTACTTATCGCCCTGGCAGATATACCGTCACTCCACCCGCTCTTGTAGCCAAAATCCCCCATTATAAGTATCTTCGCCGCATCAACAAGGTATCTTTTGTCCTCTTTGTCCTTTTCAGAGTTATACGCATTGTAATCCGGCAGCAATTTACTTAAAAAATCGGAGGTATTGCGCGTCATCATGGTCTCAAATTCCTCCAACCTAGAGGAATCATAACTATCAAGAAGACTTATTATGTATTCAAGCCCGTCCTGATCTGCTTCATTGAAAATTTCAGTGGATAATCTCGAAAGAACATTTATTTTTGCGATATACTCATTGAAATGAGGTACCATCTGTTTGATAGGCAGATTATATTCATCTATAACCTTCATCTCTTCACTGTATGATAGATTCCTTCTTACGTCTACCCTTATTATCCTCTCAAGCAGAGGCATTGATTCCTTTTTCTCGTCGTCGGGGAGCGCCATAAATCCTTCATTGCTATGTATTATTATTAGACTATCGAGAGGTATCCTGTTACCGAAAGTATCTGATAGGTTATTGTCATATACATTGTTCATTAACTGAAACACCTGAGGATTTATCTTCTCAAATCTACTTTTATCTGCACTTATAGTCAAGATAGACCTATTCGAATTTTTTATTACGTTTATAAAGACTGGAGATAGAATATTATCACCAAATTCTACTATGGAAGACTGTGGATATATTCTCTCTAACATTTCTCCAGAAGATACATTTTTCCCGTCTTTCAATGCCTTTTCTAGGTTATGCTCGCATTGCCTGCATATCTCCGGTCTTTTCTTGTTCATAAGCGACTGACTAACAACCGTTTCATCGTGAGGCAGTTCAACGCCTTTAGGCAGTATTGATCTGTAAAGATTGAAAGGGTTCTCATTATACGGACAAGTACTCCCGTTTATCTTCAGGGTAAATATATCATTAGATCTCGCATAATATTTGTAGGCCTTGAGAATGCTGTTTATCAACTCCGTCTTACCGCTTCCGCTCGGACCTAGCAGCAGTATTATCGGAGTATATCCTTGTCTAGATATTAAAGAAGCACGTTCCAATGCGTCCATTAGATTTTCCTTTACATCCCTTATACCGTATATACCCTCAAAAGGAACTTTCTCCAAAAGCACGGCTTTCCTTATTTTTTCCGCTGTGCTCTCTTCTCTCTGAATCAATTCCGGATTTCCATCCGCTTCAACCAACCTTTCCAGGCCACCATTAGTCATATGAGTGCCTTACTTTTTGAACAGGTTATATGCCACTTGGGCGCACTGGTTGCAGTAACCTATGTCCACAAGCTTTTTTATTATCCTTTGCCTGTCCAGTTCCGTCGCTGTGCCAGCTACAGACGCACTAAGTTTGTCGACGACTGCATTGGTTAGTTCAGGATACCTTTCAATTATGGTAGGAGTGAGTGTCTTTACTAGATCATCAACACTCTTCTTATTGTTATTCGCCAGCGCACTGTCATTTATTATACTGTAAATACTTTCGTGTATTACATCACTTCTAAGGTTAGCTCTCTTTTCAAGGTCTTCTACAAAATCATAGTCTATAGGCTGAACTGTGCCAAACATGGGGA
The DNA here is from genome assembly GCA_002503215.1 of Candidatus Parvarchaeota archaeon UBA446. GTDB lineage: Archaea > Nanobdellota > Nanobdellia > Parvarchaeales > Parvarchaeaceae > Parvarchaeum > Parvarchaeum acidophilus. Next base: position 36,661 of record DARG01000041.1, on the reverse strand, counting down.
CTCTTATCTTCTTATCGTTCTCCCCCGCAGTTTTATTCATATAGTATACATTTATTACATATTTGTTGACAAGATCATGGACCTTTTCCGAACCGTATTCCACCATAGAAACATCTTTTTTCATCATTCTTTTTATCTCATTGTATGCATCTTGTACTATCGTACTGCCTTCCCCTTTCTCACGTGGCTGAACTCTTGCCTTGGTTTCAGGAGACAAATCCTCCATTGTGTTAAGGAAATCTTCTATATATCTCGTACCGTTCAAATCATCAAGGATAGTACCTAAGCACACTTTGTGATTAAGTTCTTCCTTTGGTATGTAACCTCTTTCAACTGCCATCTTCCTGCTGAAGTTTGCATAGCTAAGCAGTTTCGAAGGAGATTTTACCATGTCGTCATAAGGTATTCCTAATTTTACGCCTTCCTCTAATTCTAAGATGGGTTTCTGCGTCGCTTCCCTAATTATATCCTCTAAGGATACTTTTACATCTGGGAGGAACACACCATTATAAATATCTGCTTTTTGATCAAGAGGAATATTATCATACTTAGATATGCTTCCTTCAACCCATATCCTTGCAAGCATCCTCAAGAAGTGCGGAGGGTAATGTATCTCCAACTCATTTGCTGCATTTTTGTATATATCCTTAAGTGCAGTTTCAGCATCGGAAAGTTTTGTCATTGACCTAAATACTATTATGTTAGACCTACGCAGAAGGTACGGTTTTATGGTGTCTGCTATCTTCTTGTAGTCATCCATGTTTGTAGTTCCTATCATTATGGCATCGAACGACTCTTTGAACGATGGAGATACTTTAGTTCTTGTATCCTGCACGAAATCAAGAAGAGAGTTTGCAAAGGACGAAGATCCTTTCAGTACCTCGCTTATGTAGATTATATTTCCACGTGGTGACGGAGCGGACTGGCTTCCTAGTATACCAAAGTCATATGCAAGGACATTAGAGTTATCGCCGCCGAGCTCGTTCAAAACTTTGTAGAACATTCTTCCGCCGAATATACCTTTATAGTCCAGGTGCTGATCATCTGCAGCAACTACTGGTTCGGACATATTTATCACATCATCTTCCCCAGCTTTCTCAACTTGTATCAGTTTTTCTATTATATTTTGTATTCTATCCGAATCAGGTTTGCCCTCCAACTGTATAAATCTCCCCAATGCATCGACAAGAGTTCCTTTTATCTTATTCAGAGTAGAGCTTACTGCACCTCTCTTATTTATGCTCGGCGTCTGCCAATATTCTGCAACGTTATCATTCATGCTGTCTATAATCTCTTCTATTTTGGTTTTCTTATTGGAACCTGTCCTTTTTTGAAGAAGATATATCTCATCTTGTATATTTTCACCAAGAGTAAGTTTTCTCTTCCCATTTGAACCTAACTGTGCTCTTACTTCCTTTAGGAATTTCTCTTTTTTATCTTGAGATAATATATTAAGCGCAGGGTGGTCTGCAAGTGCTTCAAGATCAAGCTTAAGTATGTACTGTGTACCTTTTTCGCTTTCAGAATAGACTCTTAGGGTCTCTGAAAGAGTGTTAAGAAACTCGCTTTTACCCGCACCGGGTGGCGAGATTATGACTGTTAATTTATTTCTCATATCACTATTTCTAGCGGCTCTCTTTAAGAATGAAACAAACTCATCGGCAAAATCACTGGAATCATATCTAGTCTTTATGTTCCTTTGATCATCGGCCTGTTTAACAAGAAACTGCCATTTACCATCTTTTTTGCCATACGATTCTATAGCAGCAAGTGCCCGTTGATTTGCATTATAGAAAACCTCGGGACTGTCCTTACTTAATTCAAGAAATTCATCCAAACTCATTTTCTGTTTTATTGTTGCTTTTCCTACCATAATTAAACCCCCACTACCATATAAGAAGATAACTCCTTTATATACCTTTTCTTCGAAAAATTCCAATATTCAAGCTTATTATTCATAAAATTTATAAATTTTACTTTAAACCCCTTAAAATTTTTAACGTTTTCACTTTTTTTCATATACAAAACACCTCATCATAGATAGTAACCACTTGGAAATCAAACATAAAATCCTTAATTTTAACGACGCCCAAACAAAATTCCTTTCGAAATATTCATTTGGGCAAATCAGTTTGTCTTAATTGAATATGAAGAAATGTAGCAGTACCAAAAGCCTGTAAAAAAGAAAAACTTTTCGGACGTGGCACTGATTTTCATTTTAATAATTTAAAATCTGTAGTATTTAAACTTATCGTAATGTATCATGAGCTAACTCTGAAAGTTCTTTCTCAATATTATTAAAGTCAAAGACCATATCTTTTTTTGCATTCATATCCCTTACAGTTATCTTGCCGTTCTGCAAGTCTCTATCTCCCACTATAACAGCAAATCTTATTTTATTTGAATTACAGTAGTTCAATCCCTTTGAGAGGGAGACTTTATCTAATAAAAGATCTGTTGTAATACCCGCATTCCTAAGTCTTTGGGCAATAAACTTAGCTTTTTTGACATTATCTACACTTATCACACAAAAACTATTCTTAAATTCGTCTTTATACTCTGCTAATATACTTTCCATAACTACATCAAACCCTATAGAACCACCAACTATTTGGAAATCTGAGTCAAAATGTTCACTTAATTTATCGTATCTTCCCCCACCTGCAAGCACAACTCCTTTAAAATCACCATCTATAAATTCAAATTCAAATATTGTACCATCATAATAATCCTGCCCTCTTACTAAAGACCTATCAAAGTAGGTATTTTCTACATTATAATTTTCCTTCAAATCTTTTATTAAAGAGTCTAATTCAGTTACTCCCTCTAACTCAGATATATCATTCCCTTCTAGATATTCTCGTATCTTCTGGCTCTTCTCTTTGCTTATTATTGTACTTATTCTGTTTATTACTTCATCTATTCCTACCTTATGAATCTTATCTATCTCTCTCAATACTTGAAGTACATCTTCTACATCTACACCTAAAGAATTCATCAATGAAGTTAATATCTTCCTATTGCTAACGTTTATTCTATAATTTTTTATCCCTAATTTCTTTATAGTAAAGTCTATGCATGCTATAACTTCTGCGTCATATAACAAGCTTGAAGAACCAAACACATCTATATCCGCCTGTATAAATTCCCTCCATCTGCCTTTTTTTACGTCTTCGTATCTCCAAACGTTACCTATACTATAAGCTTTAAATGGAAAAACCAATGATTTATCCTTTGAAACTACTCTTAATTTTGAGATAGTATGCTCGGGCCTAAGTGCTAATTTTTCTCCTTTCTTATCTTCAAAGGAATACAACTGTGATTCTATTTCTGGCCCAGATTTATCAATGAAAAGAGAAAGAGGTTCAAATGCAGGTGTTTCTATTGGTTCGAAACCAAATAGTTCATATGTTTTACGGATAGTTTCTAGTACTTGCTGTCTTAGTAAAGCTTCTCTGCCAATAAAGTCTCTTACACCTTTTACATTTCCTAGCATATTAGTAATTACTTTTTTTAACTTAAAACTTTAACTATAAAAATAAAATCTATGAATGAACAGATTATCTAACTAAAAGCAATTTTTAAATTTATATCTATAAATAACTTTTAATTAAATTCTTTTTTCTCAAATATAAATAACCCTGCTATTGTGGTAATTATAAAGTAACCCAACATTATTATGACGCCTTCACCTAACCTGACATAATAACTACTTATAGAAAAAGCTGCATGCGGAGCTATAGAAGCGCTTACCACTGCTGGAGGATATGGGTTTGAGAGCACATTGGAAATCGCCTGTGCACCATAAGTCAAAATAAACCACGGCTGAATGTGGGCTAGTGTACCAACCAAAGTCTGCAAAAGTGAGAAAACAAAAAGAAGCAATATTACTGTAATTATTATAGATGTTGTACTGTTTTTGAATAATGAACTAAAGAAAAATGTAAGACCCATAGCGGCGGCTATATATAAAATAGAAAGAAGAAAAGATTCAAAAAATTGATAAGGAAAACCAGAACTATGGAAATAATACACCCCATTACCAACGGTTATTGCTGTAAATACAAGAAATATTATCAATGAAAACAGAAAAGCAGCAAGAAACTTACCAATATATATTGAAGATCTTTTTATGGGATTACCAACTAAGAAATAACCGGTTTTATTTTGAAATTCGCCGGAGATAGCATCTCCTCCAAAGAATACCGCTGATAGTATAATTATAAATGTAACCGACATACTCCACCAACTGGAGTAAAATGAAAGTGATGAAGTTAAAAAGCTGGCTGGTCTAAAATACGCAACTATGCCAGTAAGCAAAATGCCTATAAGTACAGATATTATCAAAAGAATGAAAAATCTCCTAGATCTTAAATAGTCTAAAGAAGCGTACTTTGTCATAACTAGAGTCTGTATAAAATCATTTGGCACCGTGTTCTTATCACCAAAATCTATTTCTCCTTTCATGTAACCTCCTTGAAAGCACTAAGATATGCTTCTTCCAGTCCAGAAGACGGCTTAAAACTTATTAAACCAACATTAAGTTTTACAATGCTTGAGAGAACTTCTGCTTGCTTTTTCTGATCCCCTTCTATTGTAATATTTAGCCTTTTGTCATCTATTGTATCTACTTTTTTAACACCGGTTATTTTACTTATGGCTTTTATACTAGACTGTCTTAAATCAGAAACAAATGAAAGCTCCACTACATTTTCTTTCTCTACATAAAACTTGGAGACTACATCTGATATCTTACCGTATGCGAGCAGTTTACCGTGATTTATCATCGCTACTTCTTCACATATATCCGAAACTTCGCTTAATATATGTGAGCTCATAAATATCAGATGATTTTCATTTTTTAGTTCCTTTATTATATCTCTTACTTCACTCATACCTCTGGGGTCCAACCCGCTTGTCGGCTCATCTAAAAGTATTATGTCCGGATCTCCTAGAATAGCAGCCGCAATGTTTATCCTTTGTTTCATTCCTTTAGACATCTTTCCTACTTTTTTGTCTAGCCAATCTTCCATCTTAACTTTTTCTACCACTTTCTTAATACTACTATCCAGATCATGTTTGGGTATTCCTTTTATCTGTCCTATCATTGAAAGAGCTTCTCTTTCAGTAAGAGAGGGATATATTTCTGGAGTTTCTATAAGAACGCCTACAGATTTAAGAGCTTTTTTCTTTTCACGGTTCACATCTATGCCATTTATAAAAATATGTCCTTTAGAAGGTTTTATCATATCAGTAAATATTTTTAGTGTTGTTGTTTTACCTGCCCCATTTGGACCTAGGAAACCTACACATTTGCTACCTTGCATTTTAAGATTAAGATTCGATAATGCTGAGAATGACCCATATTCTTTTGATAAATTTTGAACTACAATAGAATAATTATCCATATCGATATATCGATTAGATATATAAATAATTATCGGATTACGATATAAAATTACGGCAAAAACGCCCCGAGCGGGATTCGGACCCGCGTCAATGCCGTGACAGGGCACTATCCTAGACCACTAGACTATCGGGGCTTACATTTTAGAGACCTTCTATAAATATTTAAATCTTTGTCTATTGGTCTCAGTTTTTACAAAATTAACTTTTTATGTGTAACACTAATGAATTTGATTTCTTATAATAATTTTTACCGTTTAAGTCAAACTTTGCATTAGCTTTATCTAACTCAAAATTTCCAACTATACCTATTTTACTCTTTACTTCATACATTACTATGATTTCATCTCCAGGGTTAAGCTCTTCTTCCTTCCAAGATATACTCATGTTACTTCCTTTCTTTGTAATTTTTCCTTCTTTCTGACCGGCCTTTGATATCTTTAGTGAATTTGGTGGTATTTTGTCCTCTATCTCCATGTTATATATTTTCTTTCTTGAAATATTTTTAAGCCTTAAAGCTATTTTTATATCTATGAACCCGCCAATTGCATTATGTTCTATAACTTCCTTTTTTAGGGTTACTTTCCTGTTAAAGTACAGATATATAAACACCCCTAAGATTATTATGAAGATTATAAGGTATATCGGGTAATAAGAAGTGCTATATTTTAAGGTTATACTTTGACCAGGCAGTAAATTGTCTATTGAAGGAAACAGCGATCCATTATAAACACTAGCTGAACCTATCGAAGAACTTTTAGATATAAGAAATAAAGAATTAAAGGCACTTATCGGTAAAGAGATATTACTACGATTTATAGGTACATTTCCTTCATTTTTAATGGTTATAGAGGAACTGCCTCCAAATATGCTAAAACTGGAAGTTTTTGTAATCACTGGATTATAATAACTTAGTATCTTAACGGGAAAAGAAAGCGCTGATATATTCTGATTATAATTTGTATAAACTGATATATTATAGATTCCTGGAGAAAGCGAATAATTTATACTATTTAAAGGTATAACGAGATTATAAGTATTTAAGCCCAAGTTATTTATTATCTCATCGTTTGTGTTAGAATATATTAGCTTACTCTTAGATGTAAAATTATATACTAACGGAAGAATCACTCTAGTCTTACCCAAAGAATTCATTATACTTACTTGAAAATTTATGGTGTTAAAGGGATAAAATGATTTTGAAGAATTCGCAGAATACAGATATATAGATGTTTTTGTTATTGGGATTATAGCCGCATATAAATTAAAACTCGATGAAACGCCATTATCTGTATAATTTATCGGAAACTCTGTTGGAGAAGAATCGTAGACGGCTTTAGTCTCAAATGAGAATAAAACATGCATAGTTTCATTTGGACTAAGTGTAAAACTTTGCGGATATGCCCCTATACTATTAAAATCAGTATAATAACTTATATAAGTTATACTAGGGTTTAAGGAAATGTTCTGCGTTGTGTTTTGATTATTATAAAATGTAAAGTTTACATATGATACTGTATTGGTCTGCAGATTTATAGAAGTTGGAGTAACTTTAAGTGCGTGTACATTTCCAATAAACATAAAAAATGAAAGCAGTATTAGAACTAGTAATATTGCCCGTACATTTGAATTTACCATAACAATAGATTATTATTTTATTATTAATAGATTTAAGCGTTTAAATACGATTATAAAGCGATAGTAACTTGTCTACAGTAATTTTTATATCGAATTCTTTTATTATTTTATTAAAGTCATAACGCTTATTTCTTTCATATGCACGGTTTGCCTTTTCCACTAAATCCCTTATACTGTTAGAATCAAATACTTCACCGCATCTTGAATATCCTAGCAATTCCTCTTGTGCTGTTCTTTTAGGCACGAGGATAGGCAAGTCATAAAAAGCCGCATATAAATCTACTATACTTTGTGTTTCAAAAAGTGATGGATTACACAGTAAATCTGCAGATGAGTAATAATAAGAGATATCGGTATCTTTAACAAAACCAGTAAACTTCACATTTTTATTTCCCATCTTCTTATTAAGCTCTGATAACTCTTCAAGGAAAGGTCCTGCACCAGCTATTAAAATCTTAAAACCGTGCATAGCTAACGGTTTTGCAGCTTTTAATAGTAATTCTACATTTTTTTCTTTGCTTACTCTACCAAAATAAAGTATTATTTTATCATTTGGTTTTATGTTTAGAATTTTTCGAGCGATGTTTTTATTGACTTTTTTCATAGAGGAAAAGTCAATACCAGTAGGTATAACTGTTACCTTTTTAATGCCGTTGTTTTTCAAAAACTTTTTAGTATAGATTGTTGGAGCTATTACAGAATCTGTTTTTGAATAAAACCATTTTAAATATTTTAGAGCTATATACTTACTTACTTTTACTACTGTTTTATTATTCGTTAAATATGAGGTTATAACTTCATCAGAGAATGCCATAGTATGGAATGTACTTATAAAACTAGTATTAAGTGCTAAACTTGACTTATAAGCAAGTATGCCTGCACTGAAGGGAGTGTGGGCATGTATTACATCGGGCTTTATTCCAAAAACATTTGAGTTCTCGCGTGCAAGTATACCTATTGTGTATTGCGGATATTTATTGAATTTTATTCCTTTTATTACAAAAAGATTCTTATCTTTTTTTGCAAAAACTGCAGTATTTTTTCCGCCTGGTGCAAATATACTTACTTCATGCCCTCTTTTTTCGAGTTCGGCCCTCGTATTTAATATAGATGTGACTACTCCATCTACAGCAGGAAGATAACTATCTGTATAAAACGCTATTTTAAGTGTTTCCATCTATTTACCAGATACTCTTGGTTCTTTTCTTTTTCCAAATATTTTTTCTAAATCATTTAATTCTTTTTTACCTAAGTCCTTCGGAAGATCTGGTATAATGTTTATTATTAAATCTCCTCTTTGTCCATTTTTACCGTAAAGTCCCTTCCCTTTAACTAATATTGGTGCAGATTCTCCAGCACTTACGGTAATTCTTTCCATTCCCCAAGGTGCAGGTAAATCCAATTCGATGCCATTAAGTATATCTCTTATATCTAAGTAAAGATTTGTTTTTAGGTTTATACCAGATATACTATACATATCATCTTTTTTAATATGAAAAACGATGTACAAATCCCCAGATTCTCCACCTGGAGAGGGTTCTCCTTTTCCATTTATTATGGTGTAATCTCCTTCTTTAACACCTTTTCTTATTGGAACTGATATTTCTTCATTTTCAGTTACAAAACCTGTACCATTGCATACAGTGCATTTCTTTTTTATAGTAAAGCCTGTTCCTCCACATTTATTACATACTGTCGCAAACATGACATTTGAACCGAATTGCCTTAGATTTCTCTGTATTTTTCCGCTACCATGACATACAGAACAAGTCTCTTTCTCCTTTGCACCGGTTCCGGAACAAGTACGACATATAACTCTATGTCTTATATTTATTTTTTTAACCGAAGGTTTAAAAATATCCTCAAGAGTTATATCAAGATCATATCTTAAGTCATCTCCCTTAGAAGAAAACCCAAAATTCTTAAATATGTCTCCAAAACCTCCAAAATTAAATATGTCATTAAAATCAAATCCTCCTTGCTCACCGTATTGCTGCTGCTGTGATGAACCTCCTTTGTTCATTAGTACTCTGTAGGCTTCATTAACTTCCTTAAATTTATCCTCTGCAGTTTTATCTCCAGGATTTAAATCAGGATGATACTTTTTGGCCATTGTTTTGAAGGCTTTTTTAATTTCATCTTCAGATGCTCCTTGTTTTATACCTAATACTTTATAAGGGTCATCCATAACTTAGAATATTTATCTTTTAGAATAATAACTTAACTTTCGGTGCCTTCTCCATTATCCTGTTGATTATCCGTATTTTCCGAATTGTCAGAACTCTCTTGATTATTCTGTTCTTGAGTATTTTGCTGACTATATATTTTTGAGCTTAACTTGTTTATTATATCAGTCAATTTTTCCTTATCAGTATTTATTTCTTCTATGGAAACATCTTCCTTAGCAGTATCTTCTTTTATCTTTTTTATTATTTCTTCTGCTTCTGTCTTTTCTTCGTCAGTTATTTTGTCTTTGAAATCATTTATAGTTTTTTCTAATGAATACGAAAGTGCAGATAGATTATTCTTTGCTTCTATAAGTTCCTTGATTTTTTTATCGTGTTCTTCGTTTTGTTCGGCATCATGCATCATTTTATCTATCTCATCTTTTGATAATTTATGTGGTGCTGTTATTGTTATTTTCTGAGTCTTACCCGTTGCTTTATCCTTTGCAGACACACTCAGTATACCATTTGCATCTATGTCAAATGTAACTTCTATTTGCGGAACCCCTCTCCGCGCAGGTGGTATGCCTTCTAAATTAAAACTACCTAAACTTATATTGTCCTTTGCAAGAGGTCTCTCTCCTTGTAATACATTTATTGTTACACTAGTCTGATAATCATCAGCTGTAGAAAAAACCTTACTCATTTTTATTGGTATAGTACTGTTCCTTTCTATTATCGGAGTTGACACTCCTCCGAGAGTTTCTATACTCAATGTAAGAGGCGTAACATCCAAAAGCACTATATCTTTTATATCTCCTGCAAGAACAGCACCCTGTATAGCGGCACCCATAGCTACTGCTTCCATTGGGTCAACGCCGTGCTCTATTTTATCGCCGAATATGTCTGTTAAAAATTTCTGCACTATCGGCATTCTAGTTGGTCCTCCCACCAATAATATTTTTGAGACTTTCTCTTTGTCTATATTAGCATCTTTAAGTACATTATCTATAGGTTTCCTTGATCTTTCTATTATGGGCTTTACAAGGTTTTCTAGTGTCGCTCTTGATATCTTCATATCAAGATTCTTTGGAGAATTATTAGCTACGGTTATATAAGGCAGATTTATCTCTGTTTCAAGAACTGTAGACAACTCTATCTTAGCTTTTTCTGCTGCGTCTCTTATCCTCTGCATAGCTACTTTATCTTTACTTATATCTAAATTTTCCTTTGATTTGAAATCATCTACTATGTATTTTATGAGAGCATTGTCCATGTCAACGCCACCCAGTTGTACGTCTCCGGATGTAGCTAAAACTTCGAATGTTCCGTTTGATATTTCCATTAAAGTAACATCCAAAGTACCTCCTCCTAAATCATATACTAATACTTTCAAATCACTTGACTTATCCAAACCATAAGCCATTGCTGCTGCAGTAGGCTCATTTATTATTCTGACTACATCTAACCCTGCTATATTCCCCGCATCTTTAGTAGCTTGTCTCTGATTGTCATTGAAATATGCCGGAACAGTTATAACGGCTTTCTTTACCTCTTGGCCAAGAAACGCATCTGCATCTCTCTTTATCTTTTGTAATATGAATGCAGAAATCTGCTGAGGAGTATACTCTTTCCCATTTACATTATATTTAAAATCGCTACCCATCTTTCTCTTAGCTGCAAATATTGTATTCTGAGGATTAGATATTGCCTGTCTTCTAGCTGGTTCTCCAACTAGTATTTGATTGTCTTTAGTAAAAGCTACAACTGAAGGAAACATCTTTCCAGCTACTGTAGCTCCTTCTGCACTTGGAATTATAGTTGGTTTTCCAGCCATTACAATTGCAGCCTGTGAATTCGAAGTACCTAAATCTATTCCTATTATTCTTTCTTTTTCTGTCATATACCTATTTTAACTTTGGGATATCTTATTATTTTCCCGTTAAGTTTATAACCTTTTTGCACCTCCTCAATTATCTTATCTTTTTTTTCGCTGTTTTCCTCTGTGGCTACAGCTTCTGCTATATCGGAAGAAAACTCCTCCCCCCTTACATCCATTTTTTCAAGGCCATACCTTGCGAGAATCGAAAATAAGGCCTTATACAGCGCTTCTACCTTTTTATCCTCTCCCTGTTTTAAAACACTGTCAAAATCATCCAAAACCTTTAAGATATCCAATATAATCTTTTCATTTGAATACTTTATATACTCAATAATTTCCTTATCCTTGCTTTTCTTGTAGTTATCCACCTCTGCTAAAAGATATAAATATTTTGATTTATAGTCTTCATTTTCATCACTTTTGTTTTCGACTTTTTCATCTGTTACGTTTTTATTTTCCTTTATATCTTCATCTTCCATAAAATAAGTATGACATTGGGTTTATTTTTATAAACTATTTATGTTTTTTAATTCTTAGTTTTTTTATCTTTTTCCTTCTTTTCTTCTTTGTGCTCGGTTGATACCTTTGGAAGAGGCAAAATAGAAGGTAGCTGCAACATCTTAGCTAAGGACATAGCCTCAATTATACTTATATTAAGACTCGTTTGAAGTATTTCTTCTGTTATGGAATCATCCAAAACCTTTTCTTCTTGCCATTTGTTGTATATTTTGTCTATATCATTTGATGTATGTACTATAAATCCTTCTATGACTATATGGCCTAACTCATCCGAAGAATTCCCATTAAATTTCGCATCGAATCTAAATTGAAACTTTAGAACTTTGAATTTATCGTCTTTTTCCACATCTAAGACGGTTATATTATTAGATATACCCATCTGAGTTTCGGGAGGTATATTATCCTCTCTTTTTGCATCGACTTTTGTTATTAAGTAATTTACTATCATAGACTTCTATAAGAGTTTTAGTATTTAAAACTTTTGCTTTTATCTAACATAAAAAGGAACTAATATTAATAAAATGCTATCTACTAAATATTGATAATAAGTATATAGAAGCAACTATTTTTGCAGCTAAGGTAATTTCGTTGGTTTATTTTAACCGTAAACAAATTAATTTAAAAATGTCAGTCAGAATCTCAGCAGAATAATATAAAAATCAAAATAAAGTATTTATTAACACGAATTCATTAAAATATTTTATGACCGAAAATAAAGACGAAGATTATTACTTGAATTTGCTTAAAGAAAGGGGCTTAAATACCGAAAAATTAAATGCCGGCAGGCTTTCACCTTCATATACGGATCAACACTTCGCAAATGATAAAATATTCATGAACTGGCTAATAGGGGAGGATTACTCCGATTTTAATACAATAAAAAACAAACTTTTCTCAATATATTCAAACCCATCTTCGGAAGATGATATAGTTATAAATAAATATATAAGCAGCAGTAAAAAAAGTGATGACTTCTCAAATTTAATAGATGAGTGCACCGAAAGCTCAATTTACACTTTAAGTATACTATTTTCGATTCAGAATTATAGCACAGATGACCTTATAAAAATACATAATAAGATATTTGAGGATCTAATAGAAATAAAGAAAAAAACCTATGATATAATAGAGGGGGCCCTAAAAAATTTAGGAGAGGCTAAAAATAAAAACCAGGAAAAATCAACGGAAAGAAACAACAAAAAAGAGAATGAACATTATATAGGCTAATAATATTTTTTACACTACCTCAAAAGATATAGTAAATATAAACAAAATAAAAAATTAATCAAATTTGTAATATAAGATTATTTACATTATATAAATAAATTAATACATTTTATAATTAAACTTTATTTATAAGGAAACAATTCAATATCTTATTTATGCTCCTGTAGTCTAACTTGGACAGAACGCAGGCCTGCGGAGCCTGATATCTGGATTCAAATTCCAGCAGGGGCAATAATTTTCATAAAAAATAATAAATTTGTGAAAAATATATCAAGCACCATAGGGGCAGTGGTCTAGCTTGGTTATGACACCAGCCTAGGGCGCTGGTGGTCCTGGGTTCAAATCCCAGCTGCCCCATTCATTCCTGAAGATTGGCGAATTTTTGTATCTGACCTAGGCAAGAAGAACGCCGCCGTCAACCACTATCTGAGAACCTGTCATGTAAGAAGACATGTCCGATGCCAAGAATAACGCAACTTTACCTATATCATCCGGGTCCCCCAGTCTCTTCATAGGTATCTTATTAATCATCGCGTCCAGTATTTTCTTTGGATCCATCTCTGCCAGAGAAGGAGTGCTTCTTTGCATGTGCTCTACTCCTGGTGTAAGTACTCCGCCAGGAGCTATCGCATTTACACAAATGTTATAAGGGGCTAGTTCCAATGCGGAATTCTTTGTGAAACCCCATAATCCATGCTTCGATGCATCGTAGTGCGCTAATCCTATCGATGAAGGGTGCAATGCATCTATAGAAGTTATGTTTATGATCTTCCCACCGGTTTTTCTTGCTATCATTACCTCACTGGCATATTTGGTGCAAAGAAAGGCCCCTTTAAGATTAACGTTTAGAACATTGTCAAAATCCGACAGAGTCATCTGCATAACGGGTATTGTCGGATATATCCCTGCATTATTTATAAGTATATCTATACTACCGTATAACTTTACAGTCTGCCCCATAAGGTTCTTTACGTCTGCCTCAACGGAAACATCCGTTTTTACGAACTTTACAGCAAAACCAAGTGCTGCAAGCTTTTCTGCCGCCTTTGAACCGTTTTCATTCCTCTCCGCTATTACCACATTTGCACCGGCCTCCGCAAGCCGATAAGATATGCCGTAACCTATCCCTACTCCTCCTCCAGTAACAACAGCTGTTTTTCCTGATAAATCCAGCAACTCATTTGTTTTTCGCATAAATGCATCTCTGTATTATATATTGTTTTAGCACTGTCAGAATTAATACTAGTAAACTTCATTTCGTGAATCACTGCAGTACGGTTGTGGATATTATGCAAAAAACATTTCAATCAAAAAGCGTTTATACTTGAAATCACTTAATATGAAAGGTGGACTATGGAAAAATTAAAATTAAGCGAGTATTTTTCTAATATATATGATAACGGAGAATATCCTAGATTCAAGGTACTGATTGATGGAAAATGGGTAAAAACTAAAGATACATTTGACCTAGTAAGCAGCGTCGACGAAAGCAAAATAGCAGAAATAGGTTCTGTTAGCAAGGAAGATTTGGACCTTGCGGTAAAGTCTGCAAATGATAATAAAGATAAAATAAGAGGTATGGCTGCAATAGATCGGCTTGAGCTTATAAATAAAATAAGAAAAGAGATAGAAGCACACAAAGAAGAGATAGTTAAAGCCCTCATGATGGAATCTGGCAAAGCGTATGGCTCCGCAAATGGAGAAATAAATGCAGCCATTGAAAGATTAAGATTAAGTATGGAAGACTCTAGAAAGATAATGGGAGAGTATATACCAGGAGACTGGTCCAGTGACACTACTAAAAAAATTGCACTTGTAATACGTGAACCACTTGGAGTAGTGCTTGGGATATCTCCATTTAATTATCCAGTTTATACTTCCATAGCGAAGATAATGCCAGCGTTACTATCTGGAAATTCTGTGATAATGAAACCGCCGAGTTCTGACCCTATAGCTATGCTCATGTGCGCTGAGATATTCAGAAAATGCGGTGTACCATCAGGTACTTTACAGGTAATTACTGGCAGTGGTAGTATAGCGGGTGATTATCTTATAGAAAATAAAAATATAAACATGATAAGTTTTACCGGCAGCACATCGGTAGGAAAACATATTGCGGAAGTTGCTGGCCTTAAAAAGATACACTTAGAACTTGGAGGAAAAGGTACAGCGATAGTATTAGATGATTCTGATTTAGACCTAGCAGCAAAAGAATGTGTAAAAGGATCGCTTGAGCTTGCTGGACAAAGATGCGACGCTGTTAGCAGGGTTCTTGTAGTTGAAAACATAGCTGAAAAATTCTATAAAAAGATAGAAGAACATTTAAATGACTACAAATTTGACAACCCTTTAAAAAACAATGATATAAATATGGGACCAGTAATCAACAAAAAAGCAGCCGAAAGAATAGATTCTATGGTTAAAGATGCCGTTAATAATGGTGCAAAGCTTGTAAAAGGGGGAAAATTCAACAATTCGTATTATGAACCTACTATTTTAGAAGATGTTCCATTGTCAGCACAAATAGCTAATGAAGAAACTTTTGGCCCTGTGATAACACTAATAAAAGTAAAAGATGAAGATGAAGCTATACTAATAGCAAATAAATCAAATTACGGCTTGGATTCGGCAGTATTCACAAATGATTTTTATAGAGCGTGGAAAATAATGAAAGCCCTACAAGTTGGGAATATCACATTGAATAGCGCACCTTCTCATGGTACTGCTTATTTCCCATTCGGAGGAGTAAAGGACTCTGGTGCTGGCAAAGAAGGTGTTGGATACAGCATAGAAGAAATGACAAATATAAAAACCATGGTATTTAATCTCGGTGCAAAAGATTTAGGAAAACCTTATAGCGGACAATTTAAAGATTAATAAATATAATCTATAAATCAAAAGTATGCTTAACAAGATTTAAGCAAAATATATATAGATGAATTCAGATAAAATAGGATAGTGGAATATAAAGAAATAAAGAAACAGAACTGGGAAAAAATAATCGAAGAGGTTATAATTGGGATAGTATTATTTATAGGTTTGGTTTCTCTTTTATACAGTTGGATAGACAGTTTATTCGGTGTAATAGTTGGTATACCAATACTTACTTTTTTAGGAGTATTAGTTTCATTTTTAGTCGTTTACATGATAAGAGTATTTGATAAAGGGTGAACGAATGCGATATAAGAAAAGATATTTTTTATTGGAATTAGACGGTTCTTTAGAAGAGGATAATCCCGAAAAGATTATATTTTCGGTAATAAATAAAATTGAGCCTTTGCTTGCTATACGTTCAAATACGCGTATTATAAAGGACAAAATTATAAAAAAAGGCGAAAAGACGTATATTATTTTAGCTGTCAACAATGAATATAAATATAGAGTAATATTCGCCTTATCTTTAATTAGTAAGTTTTATAAAGCAAAGTTGCTTACAATAATGAATAGCGGAAATATAAAAAAGATAAACGCTTTTAAATTTTAGGAGGTAAAAAATGGAACCACCAGGAGATTTGATGGGATACGATAGAGCTATTACGCTTTTTAATCCCGATGGAAGAATATTACAAGTAGAATACGCAAAAAGGACAGTTTCACAAGGATTTGCTGCTGTTGGATTAACAGGAAAAGATTGCGTAGTATTTGTTGCAGATAGAAAAGCACATGAACTCGAAAAACTTGTAATACCTGAGAGTATAGAAAAAGTATTTCAGATAGATTTACACATAGGAGCGGCTATATCTGGTATGATAGCTGATGGAAGAATGCTTATAGATAAAGCCCAGAATAACGCACAAGAGTATAAGATGACCTATAATCAACCGGCAGATGTTTTACTTATAGTAAAGGGAATAAGCGCTGAAATGCAGGCACTTACGCAGTATGGCGGTGCTAGACCATTTGGAGTAAGTATCTTATTCGGTGGCGTTAAAGCGGGTAAATCATACATTTACATGTTAGACCCTAGTGGAACGTTCTTCCAATACAAGGCTATAGCTATAGGTGGAAATTCAGAGGCTATAAACAAAAATCTTGAAAAAGAATACAAACAGGATATGACGTCTGAGGATTTAATAAACCTTGGCATGAAAACGATAAAATCTGATGAGGGAAAAAGCTCTCCGGAAAGATTTGAAGTAGCAGTAATAGACAAAGATGGCTTTCACAAATTAAGTAAGGAAGAGATAACAAAATATATAAAATAAAATTATGGTAGATAGAGTGACTGCCAAATTAGAAAAACTTGGCAAAAGATATGAGATAGAAGTAGATTGTGAAAAAGCTATAGATATACGGAATGGCAAAAGTTCTGATATAGATTCTGCATTATTAGTGGATAAAATATTTAAGGATATAAAGAAAGGAGAAGTGGCAGGCAACCTAAGAAGAGAACTTGGAACTGATGATATACGAACAATAGCACTTAAAATCATAAAAGAGGGAGAAATACAATTGAGTACAGCTTATAAACAAAAACAATCTCAGATGTTAAAGAATAGAATAATAGATAAAATTGCCGGTATGGCAATAGATCTAAACACAAATTTACCAATACCTAGAAAGAGAATAGAATTAGCAATGGAAGACGTTCATCATAATTTTGACATAAACAAACCCGAAAAAGAACAATTAGATGAAGTACTTTTGAAACTTAAAAAAATCTTGCCAATAAAATTGGGAGAGTTAGATTACACTATAGAAATCCCAATCCAGTATGCAAATGACGTAATGTTATATTTAAAAAGGTTGACTAACATAAAGAATAATACAAGAAGCGACAAGTCGCTTGTAGTTAATATTTCAGTAAAAGCTGGAAATGAAAATGAACTGATGAGTAAAATAAAAAGTGTAACTCACGGTAATATAAATGTAAAAAAGATATGATAAATGCAAAAAACTTTGATATAGTAACCCCTGGAGAACTCCTTTCGGATGAAAAAAATGGAGGGAACGGAACGTACGAAGAAGAGAATAAAGTATACTCAAAATTTCTTGGTATGGCACAAGTGTCTGAAAAGAGAATAGACGTAACTCCATTAACTGGAAATTACTATCCTAGCGAAGGAGATGACATAATAGGTGAAGTTACAGAAATAGCATCAAAATACTGGGTAGTGGATATAAATGCTCCGTTCTACACTAGACTTGATGTAAGAGATGTAAATTTTAGAGCGGAACTAGGGGAGCTAGATAGATACATAGAGATAGGAGATTTAATATACGCTAGAGTATTTAGGATCTATCCGAACAATGCCGCAGATATATCTATGCGCGGTACAAGATATGGCAAACTTGAACCAAAACTTACAATGAAAATAGACCCAGTAAAACTACCTAGATTAATAGGAAAAGAAGGATCGATGATTAATATGATAAAAGATCAAACAAAATGTGATATATTAGTTGGACAAAATGGAATCATTTGGATAGATGGTGATGAAGCTGGAAGACTAGCTGCAGCAACTGCTATAAAATTCATAGATGAAAACTATGTAGAGACAGACCTTACAGAGAAGGTCGGGAGGTTACTTGAAAATGTACGAGGAAAGGTTTGATAAGAGAGCATTCAATGAATTAAGGCCAATGGAAGCTGAAACGGGAGTAGTCCCTAATGCAAAAGGAAGTGCTAGATTTAGAATTGGAAATACGGAAGCCATAGCAGCCGTTTATGGCCCTGAAGAAGTAAAGCCAAGACACATAGAAAAAGTTGATAGAGGAGTTATAGTATGTAAATACGACATGTTACCTTTCTCTGTACCAGATAGAGCTAAACCGGGTATGGATAGAAGAGACATCGAAATAAGTCAGGTTATAACTAACGCATTGAACCGGGCTATAATTCTAGAAGATATGCCAAGGGCTATGATAAATGTAAGAGTTTATATTACTCAGGCAGACGCTGGCACCAGATGCGCAAGTTTGACTGCAGCATCTATGGCATGCGCGGATGCAGGATTACCTATGCGTGATCTTGTAGCGGCGGTAGCTGCTGGTAAAATCGGCGATCATGTATGCCTTGATCTTTCTAAAGAAGAAGAAGATTTTCATGAAGGAGAAGGTGCAACAGACGTTCCAATAGCCTTCCTACCATCTAAAAATGAAATTCTGCTTCTGCAACTTGATGGTAGAGTCAGCAGAGATGAATTGAAAAAAGTAATCGAGGTCGGTAAAGAAGGCGCTATGAAGATTTATGAGCTTGAAAAAGAGGCTCTAAAGAGGAGGTTTTCAAATGAAAGTAAAAGTTAGAGGAATTTATTCTACAGCTATAAGCAAATTTTTGTTGGATAATAAAATAAATGTAACACAGGCTGCAGAGGCATTAAAAGACGTGCTAAAAATAGAAGATGAAAGTGACCCTGATGTAGTAATAGAAGATACTGAAACAAAAGAGGGAGTTTATATTTATGGTAACAAGGCAGAAGAAGTAGTCGAGTTGCTTAAGAAAAACTTCAATAAAAGCATATTTTATAGGGAAGAAATAGGCAAGATATACTGCGGTATAATAAAGAATACCGACCAACAGTCTAAATCTATAGTAATATCTCTTCCAGATAACGAAGAAGGAGTACTCGATCTTAAAAGTTTTTGGGGTTATGTAAAACCTGGAGCAAAGATACTTGTACAATCTAAAGGTACTTATGACGGTAAGATTATGCTTTCCACACAGTTAAGGATATTCGGAGAGAATATAATAATAATAAAAAACGGATTCACAAAAATGAGCAGAGGAATACATTCTAATGAAGGCAAGACAAAACTGTATGATATAGCTAAAGGCCTTAATCTTAAAGATTGGGGTATTCTATGGGTAAAGGGAGCTGATGAAAAGGAAGAATCTCTTCTAAAACAGGAATTGGAAGAACTTCAAAAGAAAGAATCAGAAATAAACGAGAAATTTAATACCTGTAGTGAACCTAGTATAATTTATGAAGGTATGAACAAATACTTCGTATTATTTGATATGGAAGATAAAGAAGGACTGGATTCCATAAGGAAGAAAGCCATGCCAACTATAATGAATCATCACAAACTAAAATCAGCTGGATATACTATACTTACAGACTTTGCGGAAAATCTTCTAGATAAATTTTCTGATGATGAGATAAACAGCAAGATAAATGAAGTGTTGCTAAGATATGGACCTACAAAAGAAAAGATGTACAGGATAGCTTTTACTAGACTTAATGGTACCTCCTTTAAGATTGATGGTGTAGTATCCGATATTGAAATAAAAGATAACGAGGTTAAGAAGTTATCTGTAAGCACAAGAAGTGACTGGGGAGATAGAACATATCTTATAGAAAAAGATAAAAACTATGTAGAGGTACTTAAAGACGGCGAGAAAGAGCGTATGCTCATAATAAAGCCAGAGATCTTTCCAAAATTCACAAAGATAATAACTATGGATATAACTGCGAAGAAATCTGGTGAAGAAATACAGGTTCAAAACGAAGATAGACTTGAAAAGTTAAAGAATAAAGGAGAGATTAGCGAAGAGCTAAGGAACGAGCTCTTAAAAGCTGTAGATGAGATGAAGGAATTATGACTTTAAAAAACTATGACTATATCAGAAGCTTAGCCCAAAAAGGGTTAAGACTTGACCAAAGAGAAGCATTTGAAGGTAGAAGAATGGCTATAAAGGACAATGTAATAAACCATTCTGATGGTTCTGCATATGTTGAACTCGGAAATACTAAGGTAATTGCCGGTGTAAAGGTCTTAAATGGTACACCTTTTCCTGATAGACCTGCTGATGGTGCTTTAATTGTTAATTTTGAATTGTCTGAACTTACCTCAAATTACCCTGGTGACAGAATAAATTCCTCTATTGAGGTAGGTAGGGTAACAGATAGAGGAATAAGAGAGTCTAATTTGATAGACCTTTCAAAACTCTGTGTAGAAGAAGGAAAAACAGTATTATTTGTATACGTTGATATAGTATGTATAAATAATGAAGGAAACCTATTCGATGCAGGAAATATCGCTGCTCTTAGAGCAATTCTAAACACTAGATACAGTATAGAAGGAAAAGAAGGTAAATTTTCGCTTCCAATAGATAGAACTAAACTAGCTATAAGCCATACATTCACTAAGATAAATGGTACTATCTTCTTTGATCCTAGTGCAGAAGAAGAGAATGTAGAAGATACTAAACTAAGTATAGGGATTAGTGATAAGATAAATTCCCTTCAAAAGGGAGGAGATGGCTTCTTTACTGCGGAAGAAGTTGATAAATGCATAGAAAAAGCCATTGAACTCAGAGAAGAAAGGTTTAAAATACTCATGGATGGTATAAGTGATTGATATGGAAAACTATAATAAGTTTGAAAAAGCAAGATTGGTTGGTGCCAGGGCTTTACAGCTATCATCCGGTGCACCTCCTCTAATAAAAATAAATAAAAAAGAGGATACATATATAGACATAGCAAAAAGAGAGCTTGAGAAGGGTATACTCCCTATAACGGTAAAAAGAGCTACAGATTAAATATTATATATCTTGTATTGTTTTAGATAGATAATGGCATTTGAAAATTTATCAAATCGACTTAAAGAAAGTATAAAGAAACTTCTGAATTCTACGGGAAATGAGAAGGTAGAAGAAGTGTTGCAAGAAATACAAACGGCACTTACAGAAGGAGATGTTGATAAAAACACGCTAAATAATTTAATGAGTAATATAAGGGATGATATAAAAAATAACAAAGGGAAAGGATTAGTAGCAAAAGAGAAAATTGCAGATATTATATATAATAATCTTGTTAAAATAGTAGGTAACGATGAAACCAAAATAAACATAGATTCTGTACCTTTCAAAATTCTGTTAGTAGGATTGTTTGGTTCCGGTAAAACTACTACAGCAGCAAAACTAGCAAATTATTACAGAAAGAGAGGTTATAGAGTACTACTTTTAGGCTTGGATACCTTCAGACCAGCCGCTTATCAACAACTTGAACAGCTTTCAAAGCAGATAAATGTAAAGATAATGGGAGGTGGCTCGGATCCTATCAAAGCAATAAAATCTGCTATGGGTTCTTTCAAAAACTTTGACATAATAATAGCTGACAGTGCAGGAAGAGATATACTTGATAAGGAATTAATAAAGGAAATAAAAGGTATAAGAGATACATTAAAACCAAACAATGTAACCCTTGTTATACCTGCAGATTTAGGGCAAAATGCTTCTGTGCAAGTCAAAGGATTCCATGAATTACTAGATATAAATAATATAATACTTACTAAGACAGATGGTACTGCAAACGGAGGCGGGGCCCTTACAGCTGCATATATAAGTGGTGCAAAGGTAACATTCATAGGTACAGGGGAAAAGATAAATGATTTTGAAGAGTTTAACCCAAAGAAATTTGTATCAAAACTTCTTGGGCTTGAAGGATTAGAATCTCTTTTAGAAAAAGCACAGGAAGAAAACATAACTGTAAATGAGGAAAGTGCAAAACGTGTAATAAAAGGGGAATTCAATCTATTAGATGTTTACGAACAGTACTCATCTGCTATTAAGATAGGATCTCCAAAGAAAATAGCCGAATTAATGCCAGGTGTACCTTCTTCGGGTAAAACAAAAGAACTGCTTGATAGGCAGGAAGAAAATATTGGAAAGTTCATACATATAATGGATTCAATGACAAAAAATGAATTAGAAGAGCCAAAAACAATAGATTCTAGCAGGATAAACAGAATAGCAAAAGGAAGCGGCACATCAGATGAGCTAGTAAGAGAATTGCTAGAGCAGTACAAAAAAATGAAAACTGTTATGAAAATGTCAAATAACAGACAGTTCTCTGGATTACTTAGGAGATTCGGTATAAAAATATGAAAATAAAATGCAGTTCATGCGGGAAGGAGATAGAAACTACGTTCTTAAACAAGATAAAAGGAAATTATATCAAGAAAAATGGTAAACTTGAAGCATTATGTAGTGAATGCTTCAGAAAAGAGCATGAAAAATGATTGAGTGCAGATGATAAATAAAACGCTTTATATTGCTTTTAGCATTATAAAACAATAAATAATATGCTGCAATTTATAAGATAAATAAGATTATAAAGTAAAAACTCTTGAGTTTATTGTGTCCCCGTAGCTCAACTTGGACAGAGCGGCAGACTTCTAATCTGATGGTTGTGGGTTCAAATCCCATCGGGGGCATTCTGGTAAAGGGATAATGGTATTTCCTAAAAAATGTACGATCAGCGGCAATTTTGTAGTGTGCTTTCTAATTGGTTTTACATTTGTTACCGAGATAGTTGTCCTTGTTCTTAATAACTTTAAATAGTCCTTTAATATTTGAAGTCGTTATCAAAGACTAGTTTAAATTGGAAATAACCCTTTAATCTGACAGTTTATATTCGCATTGTGATGCGAATACAGACACTGCATAACCTACTTTAATGTTAAATTTATTATTGTGATTTTCTATGGATTTACCGTATATATAACTTTTAATATATGCATCTCCTGTTAAGTTTTATGGAAACTAAGGATTTTATTATAAGAGATGTGAAACTTTCTGACTTTGATGACATTGCAAATATGGTGTTTGATAGAGATAATGTTGTTGGTATTAATGTGGCTGATCCTGTACTGGGAGTAGACTTGGCTGATAAGGAGCTCACAAAGTCTTACTTTTTCGAAAAGTTCTCTGAAGTCTATAAACAAGTATTAAATGGCAATGCTATAGCGGCTGTTGCCGAAAGCGATGGGAAATTAGTGGCTTTTGCTCATGTCATGGGTGGTAAGTGGCCAGGTGCTCCATATATAGGAGAACTTAGGAGGCCGATAATATTAAAACAATACCAGGATCAATTAGCAGGAATCCAGCTCATTGGATATATAAAAGATAAAGCAAAGGGCAAATTTGAAATATTGTCCATGATGGTATCAGTAGATGATTCCAATATTTTATCAAAGCTAGAAGGAACCTCTACCAAAAATCTTGGGTTTATTAGATGGGGTCTTGCACCAAAGTTCTACAAAAGAGAAGGAGAATACATGCCATTGGTGTTTTTGTACTGTCAGGTTTAATTAATAAGCAAAATTACATACATTCGTATTCACTGGTGGTAATCTATTTTTTAGATTTTTTCTTAACTACTTTACGCGATTTCTTTTTACCGTCTGCTTTTTTGTTTATAGCTATAGAAAGCTCTTTTTCTGCCCTTAAAAGTATTGTTTTTAAAGCATTGGTAGAATTACTAAAAACTTTGAAATGTTCATTAAAACGTTCTTTCAATGCGGAGATATGTTCATTCTTTGCTCTTGTCAAATCACTAAATTCTTTTCTTGATATTTCCCCATTACTAAATCTTTCGGAATAATCCTCATACTCATCTAAGGTCTTCTCAAGATCATCTTGAAGTTGTTTTATTACTGCAAACCTAAAGTTATTATTCTTTAAAGTTTTAAAAAGTGTATGGACTCTGATGATAGCATAGATGTTACCCTAAAAAAACTTAATTCAAGTAAGGATGGCTTGTCAGAATCACAGGCAGAAGAAAGGCAAATTAAGTATGGGTTAAATGAAATAAAGGGAAAGAAAAAAAATCCCGTTATAGAACTTGCATTAAGGTTTTGGGGCGCAATACCCATAATGTTGTATATAGTTATAGTAACTTCTGTTTTTCTTGGAAAAGTAATTGATGCTTACATAGTTACAGGGCTTCTTGTTTTTAATGCCATTGCAGGTTTTGCTGAAAAATACAAAGCTGACAATACACTTGAGCTACTAAAAAACAAATTAGCAGTGAATGTAAAAATATTAAGAGATAAAACTTGGAAGAGCATACCTTCTAAATTTGTAGTGCCTGGAGATATAATAAGAATTAGAATGGGTGATGTAATACCCGCAGATTGCATAATTATAGAAAGTGATACTCTAACTGTAGATGAATCCATGCTTACTGGAGAATCTCTTCCAATAGAGAAAAAAGAAGGAGATAAAATATTTTCATCGTCAATCGTAAGAGAAGGTGAAGCTACTGCTGTTGTTAATGCTACTGGAGTAAAAACGAACTTTGGACAAACTGCTCAACTTGTAAATCTAGCTAGAGGTAAACTGCATTTAGAAGATGATATATTAAAACTAATAAAATATCTCGTGATAATTGATTTGGGACTTATTGCAGCCATATTCATAACTTCTTTCCTAATAAAAATAAACATACTTAGTGTAATACCTTTTTCTTTACTAATACTGTTAACTTCTGTTCCTGTAGCTCTGCCGGCCGCGTTTACAATAACTATGGCCTATGGAACCCAGAGATTAACCTCAAAAAATATACTTGTCACAAAATTAGAAGCAATAGAAGAAGCTTCGACAATGAATGTAGTGTGTTTGGATAAAACTGGAACAATAACAAAAAATGAACTCTCCGTACTAACACCATTACCCTACAATAATTTTTCAGAAAAAGACGTCCTTTATTATGCATCTATAGCTTCTAGATTAGAGGATAATGACGAAATAGATAATGCTATAATAACTGGTTTTAAAAAGAATTCTGATGAAAACAAAGAAGAAGAGTACAGTGTAAATAAGTTCATACCATTCAACCCTGCAACAAAATTATCTCAATCGGAGGCAGTAATAAACGGAAAAAACGTGAAGATAATAAAAGGTTTTCCGGAGAGAGTTGTTCTAACTGCCAAGGTTTCAAGTGACTACGTAACAAAAATAAACAAAGATATAGATGAACTATCTTCCAAGGGTTATAGAGTAATAGCCGTTGCTATCAACCAAGATAATAACTGGAAGTTTGTAGGCCTTATCCCCTTAAGTGACAGACCAAGAGAAGATAGCATGAAACTTATTTCTGATCTTAAACAACTTGGTATAAGTGTAAAGATGCTTACAGGTGATTCTGTAGCGACTGCAAAAGAAATAGCAAAGGAAGTTGGTATAGGTGAAAATATATTAGACGTAAAGGAGCTAAACGGATTAGATGAAAAAAGTTTAGTTGAGCTTGTTAAGAAAAGTGATGGGTTCGCAGGAGTACTACCAAAAGATAAATATCTTGTCGTGAAGGCCTTACAAGACGCTGGATTTCATGTCGGAATGACAGGAGATGGGGTAAATGATGCTCCTGCTCTTAAACAAGCGGAAGTAGGAATAGCTGTTTCAAACGCTACAGATGTAGCAAAAAGTGCTGCAACGATAGTTTTGACCTCCGCAGGTATAGAACCGATAGTAAACGCAGTAAAAGAAAGCAGAGATATATTCGAAAGAATTATAACATACACTATAAAAAAGGTAACCTGGATGTTACAGGTTGCATTTTTCCTGTCAATTGCCTTTGTATATCTTAGATTTTTAGTAATAAGCGCTTTACAGCTTATTCTTATGATATTTCTAAATGATATAGCTAGTATAGTTATATCGACAGATAGAGAAAGTTTTTCAAAAAACCCAGATCATTGGGATGCAAAAGTTATACTATATTCGGCATTTATTTTTGCTGGTATGTTACTTGTGAACAGTACTATAATAGCTTACATTGGATTAACATATTTCCATCTTAACCATGAAGAATTCGGTACCATGTTATTTGTATCATTCATATTCTCAGTAAATATTATGTTACTGTCAATAAGAGCCAGAAGAAGATTTACAAGCTCAATGCCGAGCAAGCCAGTATTACTGCAAATAATAGGCTCGGTTTCGATAGCCGCTATAATGGGTTATTTTGGTATACTTATGCCAAGTATAAGCATAAAACTAATAGCACTTGCAGCAATAATGGCCATTGTATTCATGATAATTACTGACTTCTTAAAGGTTTATATATACAAATCAGAAACTGAGTTTATAGACCTGTAAAAATACAAATAATTAAATTTTATTTTTAAGTATTATCAGATACTGTAATCTAATACTAACAAAGTTTTAAGTTTTATAACTTTACAAAATTATGCTTACAGTTAACCTTAAACTTTTAAAATGTAGCATGTTTTCGAATGAGTTAAAACAGAGATATTAACTTATAAGTGATTCTCGTTTAAAAACGGCGATACTCCCGTAAAAAAGTATAACATCCAAAATAGCAAGAGCCAATATCATATAAAGCATAAAGGAAACGGAAAGAGAAGCTAAACCAAGAAGTGATGCAAATGGAAGAACTAGAAGAGGTAGAACCAGTAGTGAAGTTAGTTGCTGAGCCTCTTTTACGCCCTTTACATGCGAAGATATAAGAACAACTATAGAAATCGGGGCCAAAGCAAGGAAAGGAACGGCAGCAAGCATTAAAAGCCAAGGTAGAGTTGGAAGAATAAACAATCCAAATTGTTGAAATGATAAGTAGTTCACTATAGAACCGTATAATCCAAACGCTATAACTGCCATTATCACAGCAGGTAAAAATGAGGCTAATATCTTTCCTAGAAGAAGCTCTGTTTTTGTCATGGGAGTAGCTAATAAAGATTCCGCTGTCTTTCTCTCTTTTTCTCCGGCAAAACTATCGGCAGCTATTACTGCGGAAGTTATTATTGGCATTGTCATTGTTATAGGTCCAAGTATGTTAATTGAGAAATAATCCATAAAAGATATGCTCTTAAATGCAGGCAAAGCAGAACTTATGTTTGGTATTTTTATCGCGGCTGCAATACTTGGTGCTTCATGAACTGCTATATATATTGAAAGTACGGGAAGTATTACCGCAAAAGCCAATGGTATTCCGAACATTGGGCCAAATATCAATATACTGCTGAATACTTCTTTTATATCCTTCCATGTTATCTGGTATACATTTATGAATTTCATATCAACCGCCTTTAGATATCCTCTCAACTAAGGGTTCTATGTAATCTATACCGAGTATGAATGCTTTTTTCTTTATAAGTTTTAAGACAAGTTTATTTACGTCAGCATAACTATCTATGAAAAACTTCACGCTGCTTACACTTCCCACCTCCATAGCTTCAAATTTGTAGCCAGTTAATTTAAGTATACTTGTGCTAACTGGCTTGGCGAATCTTATAAGAACACTGGAGGATTTCATTATGTCATTATATATATTGTATGTAGTAGTATCCTCTACTATACTACCCTCTCTTAAAATTACTAGTCTAGCATTGAACCTTGATACTTCATCTAATTTCTGCGTAACAAAAAGTACAGTCTTTCCGCCTTTGCTATAATTTATAACAAAATTACGTATCCACTCTGATGAACTTGCATCAAGAAACGCTGTAGGCTCATCTAGTAAAAGTATATCTGGTTCATTCAGCATAGCTCTACAGAATGCTATCTTCTGCTTTGTACCTCTGCTAAGTTCTACTACTTTTCTGTCAAAGAATTTTACTGCGTCCATGTCCTTCAAAATTGCAAGGCTCTTCTTGTATATCTCCTTATCCTTTAAATGATACAAACTTCCAAAAAACTTTAGATTCTGTTTTACCGTAAGAAAGTCATACATTGCATAATTGTCTGAAAGAAGAGCTATTTTTTCGCGTACACTATCGTCAAAATACGGCCTTTTACCTAAAACACTTATTGAACCGCTACTTGGTTTATACAACCCCATTATACATCTTAGAAAAGTGCTTTTTCCTGCACCATTTGGGCCTAGAATTATATTGACGCCCTCTACAGACTTAAAGGATATGTTGTTCAGAGCTACAGTTGTTCCGAATTTCTTATATAAACCTTCAATTACGATAGCATTGTGGATCATATGAATTTAAAAATCTCTTCCAGACTGTTTATGTTCTTGTCGGCAATGTCCAATTTTTCACCGTTTCTTGATATAAAAACCGTAAATGCACCAATCTTTATACCAGGTAGTATATCGTTAACGCTGTCTCCTACCACCATTCCCTCCTTCGCATCTACTTTAAGTCTTTTAAACGCCTCTTCGAATATATCTGGAGAGGGTTTACCATTGGCTACATCATCGGAACTTACGACTACTTTAACCTTTTCAGAAAGTCTTGTTGTATCAAGGACCTTTCCTAGAAGATCCCTTGACATCCCCGTACCTATAGCACTCTTTATTCCCTTTGAATCAAGTTTTGCTAAAACATCCATAGTCTCTGGATACAGTATTCTTTTACCGATTTCAATGGAAGCCATGAAAGCTTTCTTGCGCTTCTCATTCATACGAGGTACGTCTTCATCACTACTTCCAGGCAGATATCTCTTCACTATATCTCTCGAAGCCATACCTCTGGTATTTTTATGTATATCATCGTATTCTACCTTTACTCCCTCAGATGACAATGCTTCCACCCATGCTTCCGAGAGAATACTGGCTGTGTCTATAAGTGTACCGTCCAAATCAAAAACTACTCCCTTTATCATTATTTATTAAGTCATGTAAATTATTTATACAGTTTTATACACAAAGATATTTAAATACAGTGAAATATAAGAAAGTAGAGGTAGAAATAATAAGAGCTTTGTAGCGATTTCTTTTTAAATGAATATAAACTTGTTCAATCCTGTGTACGATGGTGTTTACATAACACTGCTGCTGTCTTATTTATTAGGAATAGTACACGGAATAACACCGGATGAGCACACTTGGCCGATTACGTTCTCTTATGCCGTCGGAAGTGGCAGCACAAAAAAAGGGGCGGAGGTTGGTGCTATATTCTCCGCAGGTTTTACTTTACAGAGGGCTTTAATGTCCGAAATAATATTCTTAGCATTCGCATACGGCCTTGCCAGCTTCAGATCTTTTATAGCCTCCCCATTATTTTTTGGGATAGTATACACAATAGTGGGAGCCGTAATGTACATAGCCGGGCACTATGTAAAATACGGAAGCTTCTATCCTCATTTAGAAGTAAATGAATGGATAAGTAAAGGACTTAAAAAAAGGTTCAGACATTCCGATAAAGATTTCTATAAGAAGGATGTAAAACCATGGATGGCCCTGATACATGGGCTTATAGCAGGTTTTGGTTTCGGCGCATTTGCTTTAATAATATATTTTGTGTTTGTTCCGAATATGCCGAATGCATATGTAGCATTCCTGCCTGGCCTGATGTTTGGTCTTGGGACTATGACAATGCAGTTCGCATTTGGTGCTCTTTTCGGAACATGGATAAAAAAAATAAAAAAGATAAGTATGAATGGTCTACAATTTATAGCAAGATATATCTCATCAAGTGTATTACTATATGGAGGAGCTACCTTTGTAATAGCAGGGATAGGCGTAATACTATTTCCACAGATACTCACTTTTGGAGTCATAACTCCATTGCAGATACACAATCTCCACGATTTAGGACTGGGCTTTTTCGTGGTTATATCTGTGGTGGTGATAATCGGGCTGGTATCATACAGAAACGCCATGAAAATTGCACTTAAGAAATATTCAAGACATTAAATATCTTTTAAGCTTCCTTACGGCTATACTTCGGTGGCTTAACCTATTCTTTCTATCGAGACTCATATCTGCGAAAGGTATATTTTCACCTTCTGGGATAAATATACCGTTCCAATGTTTGAATGAATTTACTTTTGGCGGGACTATTTTACCGGTTACGGTACCTTTAAAAATTTTAAACTTTCCATTTTCGTTTCTATAACAGAGAGTACAAACAGCCTTTGCTCCATATTTTTTATATGAATTTGCAAGATTAAACAGTCCTCTACTGCCTACAGAAGTTAAAAACCATTTTACTAGTGGGCCGGGAAGCTTGTAGTTCAATGCCTCTAAATATAGAGATGCGTCATCAACTACAAGGTGTTTAACATGTGATATCTTATAACCTTCTTCTGCTTTCTTCTGTGCTATCTCGGATGTATTTAAAGATTGAATTTCGGCTAGGTCTATTGACAATCTTTTTATACTCGGCATAAGATTTTTGACTTCTAAAAATTTACCTTCGTTTCCTGTGATATAAAATATTTCCATATTTAGAATAAATATTATTAGATATAAATACTGTTAAAAATATATAAACTTAGAGCAAAAAATACCGAGGTAGTATAAAAACAGGTTACAAATATTTCTATTTCAAATGTTTTTTTTATTTATCTTAAATTTATACTAAAAGATATAAAAATAAAATGTCGTTTAAAAAGCTATTCTGGTGTTAAAGGAAAATAAAGGATAAATTTAAGGCTTACCATATAAATCTATGGAATCTATTGTTCATGTGCTATCAAAAAATGGCACTTTTCTATTTAGATTTAACAACGGTGAATTTGGATCTAAATGGTGTGGAGTATGGAAAGCAAATAGAAAATACTTTGACTATTTTGCATTCAAATTAGGAGATGAATTTTTATCGGAAGCCAATTTCAAGGAATTCTCTTTCTATAACTCTCAATTTTCGGTACTTACATTCAAAACGAAAAAAGGAGAAGTTACAGAATCAGTAAAATGCTACGATGATTGTATACTTGTTTCCATAACGCCTTCTTATGACACTAGTATAAACGCTGAAATTGGTATAAATATAAGAGATAGAAATGAAAACTATCAAAAAGGAAAGAGATACGAACTTTATAATATAAAGAATGGAATACGGGCAAATTTTAACGGAGCTTCAGCTTTTGTATATTTTTTAAAAGGAGAATTTATAAAAGATGAATATTATGGAGTGCATTCCCCAGGATTGTATTCCCTTAAAAATGGAATTACACATTATTTAGATAGTGGAGAAGTTCAAAATAAATACATACCGGGGTATACTTCTGCAGATATAAAGACTGGTGAAACTTATGATATTATATTATCATCAAAAGAACTTGATTTTGATACTCTTTATAAATTGATAAAGAATAAGATAAAACACGCAGAAGAATATGGTGAGATAATAAAGGTAGATAGCAGAAAATTCGAAACAAATGTAATTGAAAACAGCTTTGTAATGGACGCAATTGATTCCATTTACTCTTATACAAATTTTAATAAAAAAGAAATCTATGCTGGCTTACCATACTTTAACGAGTTTTGGCTTAGGGATGCGTTAATAATATTACCTTCATTTCTTTCGATGGGAAACAATTCGTTTGTTAAGGAGTTTATATCAAAACTTGCGGGAGAGATAAATGAGAGAGGGTTGCCAAATATAATGAATGGAAATCTTTATCCAAAAGATGTATTAGGTCTTTTTTTGATAGATTCTTTTGAATATTATCAGTATACGGCAGATAAAGAAATATTTGATATTATACTTAAAAATAAAGAGATTATACTTGGTACGGTAAATAAATGGCTTGATAATGGTTTTATACACGATAAAGGTCGTGAAACTTGGATGGATTCTTTGGATAGAGAATATTCTATTGAGATACAGGCAATATGGGCAAAAGCTTTGAATGAAATGTACAAATTATATAAGGACAAAGAAGCGGAAGAAATATCAAAACTTCTAAAGAAAAGCATTAATTCGATGTTTATGGGTAGTTACTTTAAAGACCAGAAGGATTTAGATATAAACAGCGCAAATCAGCTATTCGCACTTTACTTTGATGTAATAGACAGTGAAAAAATTCCAATAATAATAAAAAATTTAGAAGAGAACATGCTAAGTGAAAGTGGGGTACTTTCTGTTTCTAAAAATGATAAAACATTTGATTTCAGAAGTTATCAGAATGGATCCATTTGGCCTATACTTACACAAATATTTGCTGCAGTAGCATTCCAAAATGGCAGAGATGACCTTGGAGAAAAACTTATAAGTATACTAAAAAAGAATGATGGGCTGCAATGTTCTTCTAGAATAAATGAGATAATACAACCAGATGGTACACCAAAGGGTTGTCCATCTCAGGCATGGTCTATATGTCTTATTCCTTTTATAATAGAACGGCATATTCTTGGAATAAAACCAGACATCCCAAACGGTGAAGTAAACGTAATGAAAAGAGCGAATATAAAAGGCAAAAAAACCCTAAAAATGGGGGATAATCTTATCGAGATAGCAATAGATAACGGGAGTATAAAATCTAATTACAGTTACACTGAACTTTCAGACCGATTTATTTTAGAGATCTGACTTTGGATAAAAATTTTTTTAGACTGGTAATAAATACTGATTTACTGCTTGAATTGTCTATATAATAATCTGCTGAAGCTATTACATCTGCTATACCATAGCTTAATTCAAGCTTCTCTCTCCATTTAAATTCATTATAGGATGAAAAATCGCTTTCGTTTTTTCGGTTTACTATTCTTTTGAATCTTAATTGTTTATCTGTTATTATTCCCAAAATTATAGGTTTGTATCCCTCTTTTTCAACTTCCTCCACTTCGGACATTCTTCTCGCCCCATCCAAAACAACTATGTTGTGAGTTTTGAATATGTCTAGAAGTTCATTTTTTACTAGATTTATAACATATTTTTTCCCATGCTTTGAAGTCATCTTTTTTGAGAACATACGTATAGATTTGTTATTTATTTCTATTCCTTTTCTACGCATTTCCTTCCTGACGGCATCACCCATGCCTATTACAGGAATGCCTAATTTCAAGAATTCAACAGCGGCTGTAGATTTTCCGCTACCAGGCATACCAGTTAGAACTATTATTTTTTTCATATCAAGTTTAGATAAATTTATTAGGATAAATACTATTTGGTTGAATTAAATTATATATATTTAGATAGAGAATAAAGTAAGTATTTTGGATACCCTAGATATGGAATTGTGTATTCTACCTCTCCCACTACATGATTGTAAGGTATATTATATTCAAATGGCAGAGAAAATGGATTCGCATCGCCTTTCGTGGTGTAATAATAAGAGCCGTTTATCTCTGTTTCATTAATTACTCTGTGAATTATATTCTCATCGAGACCATCATAGTTTATATGATATATTATAACATCCCCTACTTTAATCTGGGACGGCAAAACTTTATCGGCTACCGCAATAGAACCTATATTTATACCATTTGAAAAAGGCCATTTACTTACGGCCGTCATATTAAAACCATGAGATTTTAACCACCCATAATAAGTGGAATTTATTTGCGGTTCTTGATGAACCATACTACCGGAAACTACTGCGCTTATATCTCTTACTGGAGTAAAAGCATATACTGAAGGAATGGCAACGTATACGAAAACAAAATAGAATATTATAATATATAGTAGTATTGAATAAACACTCTCACCTTTAAAGAGTTTAACTACAAATGGTTTTTTACTATCCTTTTTCATTATACTACTTGAATTGGGAATTTATCTGTTTCTTTGCTTCTTTTAGATCTGATAGTGTATTTGCTATTACTTCTTTGAATAACTTATCTATATTCTTGCCTTCTGTCTTCATAACGAATATAGATGACTTTTCTAGAGGGTGTTCCATTACGAACCCTGCAAATGAAACGCCTTCGACGCTATCTGCTTCTTCTTTTATAATATTTAATACAGATTGCGTGCCTCCTTTAACTCTGAACTTAATAGAGGACTCATCCTTATCTAAAACCTTTATTTCCATCATTTACATAGCCTCCGATTATTTTAATAGCTTTCCTTTATTCACATTTTGTATAACCACAGCTCTTACATATGAAACAGCCATTTTCAAATATAAGTGTTTTTTGATGACATTCCGGGCATACTGTAGCTTTATTGTTTTCTAAGTTATCGTTGTTATTAAGCACACCATGAAGAGTTTCATTTTGATTAGAGATATCTATGTTTTTTACCGCTAATTCTATAGCCTTTGCTATGCCATCTGGTATTGAGAATATCTG
Source organism: Candidatus Parvarchaeota archaeon UBA446 (assembly GCA_002503215.1). Taxonomy (GTDB): domain Archaea; phylum Nanobdellota; class Nanobdellia; order Parvarchaeales; family Parvarchaeaceae; genus Parvarchaeum; species Parvarchaeum acidophilus. Next base: position 2,159 of record DARG01000041.1, on the reverse strand, counting down.
AATGCCATTAAACCATATAGAACTTCCTCCTTTTATTCCCTTCAAAGTCCTAGTTATACGATTTACATCTCCACCTGATTGAAGATATATACTTATTATCCTTCCGAGAGCTTCTGTAAAACTTTTTTCCAACTCACCAGAACGGCCCATGTCTATAAAGATCTCTTTTACGTTACCAGTTTTATCTTTATTTATAGTAAGATACATCTTTCCCTGTGAAGTTGGTATTTTTACGGTCATACCTTGAAGAAGAAATGGCCTTTCCTCCTCTTTTAACGCTATGCTTTCTTTTTCTGGCTTTTCTTCATCCAGTGATTTAAGAATATCATTTTTAGATCCTTCTCTATAAACTGTTATGGATTTACAGCCCAACTTCCACGCGTATCTGTAAATCTTATCGACTGTATCTGCATCAGTACCTGCTGAAAGATTTACTGTAGAAGATATTGAAGAATCTATATGTTTTTGAACAGCTGCCTGCATCTTTACTCTAAAGAAAGGATCTATATTATGAGCCGTTACAAAAATATCTGGCAAATCTTTCTTGGATTTTATACCTAATTTATCCATATAACGCTTAACAAAAGGATCAAGAACTTCGAATTTTTCTTCAGACAGAGACTCTGATCTACGAATATAACTTAAAGCGAATATAGGTTCTATACCCCCACTTACTCCTGCCATTGAAGATATTGAACCGGTCGGAGCAACGGTTAAAATACAAGCATTTCTTAGCCCATTTTTCTTTATCTTTTCTAAAAGCTTAGAATCCAATCTTTTAACAAAGTCTCTTTGTATGTGTTTATCTGCTACAAACGCAGGAAAAGACCCTTTTTCTATCGCTAGGTTGGAACTCTCGTCATATGCTGTTTCTTTTATCCTTTTCATAAGATAATCTACGAACTCTATTGCCTTGTCAGAATCATATTTAAGGTTCATACTTATCAACATATTTGCTAAACCCATAATACCAAGACCTATCCGTCTAGCATAAAGACTTTCTTGCGCCTGCTCTTTTAAAGCATGCTTATCATTGCTGTAATCAAGAACATCATCTAAAAAACGCACCCCGTATCTTATAACTTTATCCAAATTTTCCCAGTCTACATTTGCTTTGTCAGTAAACGCATCCTTTACAAAATAATCAAGATTTATAGCACCCAAATCACAGGCTCCATAATCCTCTAAAGGCTGTTCTGAACAAGGATTTGTACCATGTATAGCCATCTTTTCGTCATATTCTGTAGGAGATTCTTTTTTCATTCTATCCCAAAACATTATACCGGGGTCTCCCGTATTTAGCGCCGTTTCTATTATTTTCATCCACAAATCCTTGGCTTTTATTTCCTTTTTTACGTCTACTTTATCATTTTTAAAGTGTAACGTAAAGTTTTTATCATTCTCAACAGCATCCATAAATTCGTCATATACTTTGACACTTATGTTGGCGTACCTTACACTTTTTTTATCACTCTTTATTGTTACAAACTCTTCTATATCTGGATGGGTAACATCTAATGTTATCATTAAAGCACCTCTTCTGCCAGTTTGTCCTATGGTTCCAGTTGTTACTGAGTATAACTCCATAAATGAAACTGAACCTGTAGAAAACCTTGCCGAATTATTTACAGGAGAGTTTCTTGGTCTAAGTATAGATATGTCTATACCTACACCTCCTCCATAAGAATATGTTCTTGCCATTTCTCTGGCGGTATCATATATACCCGTCAAAGAATCATTTTTTATAGGTATGTAATAACAGTTAAGAAGTGTTGCCTTATGTTTAGAACCCGCACCAAATAATATTCTCCCACCTGGTACAAATTTAAAGTTTTCCAGAAGCCAATAAAAATTATCTTCGATATCTTTTCTTTTATCTTCTTTTTCTACGCTAGCTAACTCTCTAGCTATCCTTTTCCACATTTCTGTAGGCACTTTCTCTTCTCTGTTACCTTCTAAGTCAGATAGAGAATACTTCTCATAAAATATCCTAGCTCTAAGTTCATCGTTATCAAAAAATTTCAATGTTTCTACAGGCAAATCTATCACAAAAAATCCCCCTCACTAATAATACTTGTAATCAAAAGTATGCAGATGATGTTAATGCACGTAAATATGACCTCGCCCTAATTATAAATAAAGGAGGTGATCCAGCCGCA